>JAJCXS010000073.1 GCA_029263335.1 Acidobacteriota bacterium
AGAGTTCGGCGCACCGGGCTCGAGCCCTCCAGCCCTGGACCAACCGCTACAATCGTCACCGGCCCCACGCGGGCATCGGCATGCAAACTCCGATGTCCCGTCTCAAGGTGAGTCCGTGAACAACCTACTCAGAACTCACAACTAGGTGTCGGATCCACCGACGTTGTTCACGCCGAAGGCCTGAGGCGGGATAGCGGCGGCCGGTACTGTCCAGTTGAGTCGGAATCGCCGAGAAACGCGCGATCCGTGCACCCCGATACCCATACGCAGCGGGCGCTTCACCTCGGCCCGGGAAGGCTGATCCGCTCAGAATCGAGTTTAAGTTGACAACGCCCTCGCGCCGCCCCGTCTACTCCGGCACGAACAACGGCGGCGCGCCGGGGGCGCCAATCGCAAGCACGGCGCCGACGGCGACCGCGCGGCCGAAGTACTCGCCGCCCTTCTTGCCGCGCAGTGTCTTGGCGATCTTCCCGCTCGGCAGCAATGCTCTGACGGTGCCCCGCATGTCCTTGTTGGCGTTGCGGCTGCCCTCGAACGAAGCGACGAAGAGGTGCGTCGGGCCGACCCCCACGCTGACGCCGAACCACTGGTTGGTCTTCTTGCCCGCGAATACGGTGGGCTCGGCGCCGAAATCGGCGTAGTGGTAGACGGCACCGACGGCGTCCTTTCTGCCCTTGGGCGTGGCGGGTGCCGACACGAACGTGCCCTGTAAGGCTGCGTTCGCCGAGCCGGTCGCCAGCTCATAGCCGAACAGCACCGCGCCCTCGGGAGCCTCGACGATGCGCAGGACCTTGCCGTTGCGGCCGGACAGCAGATAGAGACGCCCCGGGACTTCGAGATCCTGGGAGCCGGGTGCTCCGACAAGCACATCGCTGAAACCGTCGCCGTCTGTGTCCCGCACGATCATCATGTCGTACCCGGCCAATTCGCCGGCCCGGTTGCTCTTGAACTTCCACACCTGGCGCCCGGTCTCCGTGTCGAACTTGTAGACTGCGCCGGCTCGACGCTTCTTCTTCCCGCGATTCTCCAGCGGAGCGCTGACGATGTAACTGGCATTGAAGGACGCCGCTGGAAACTGGCTGTCGGTACCAGCAACACGCCAGCCGAACAACGAGCCGCTCGGTCCGGTGACCCGACTTACCTCGCGACTAAAGCGGCTACCGGCAGCCGACGACCGGTATTCAACGACGAGGACCGCGGGCGCCGCCCCGGCTCGCGCCGCCGGTCCATCAGGTTCTCCGGGGGCGCCGACAACCATCGCGCTCGCTGTGCCAGGGGGATGCCCCAGATCGCCCCAGTCCTCCCCCAGGCGCGAGGTCTCGTGGCCGGAGAGATCGGCAGCCGTGACTGATGACCTGACTCCATCCTCGGACACGAAGAAGAGCCGGCCACCGCCGTCGGCTCCGGGCGCACTAGCGAAGAAGCGGTCCGCGAAGATGGTGCCAAATTCGTCCGTCGCCTCCTCCGCGGCGATCGTCCCGAGGCGCTTGAACCGCTCCAGATCGAAGCGATGGAGCGCCCCGTCCACCTGCGCATCACCGCCGCTGGCGGGGACCGACGATGCGGCGGCCAACGCGACGAGAATGGGGACAACTGCTGTACGGCTAGCGAAGAACATACGCACTCCCTCCCAGGTGAGTATCTGGACGTTGGCCACGTAGGCGAGGCCGAGGACACCTCCATACCTGAGTCCGCGCCGCGCCATCTCCCCGTTCTTCAGGAGTTCGTCGTTCCTTGGTTATGTAATTACATAGCACCTCTATGTATTCTACGATGGCGTCGCCGTGCGTGGCAACCTCAGCGCAATCGGCGGCGGCCACGCTGGGCGGTCGTCACGAGGCGACAACCGTACGCTCTACCGAGCGCCAGATCAGGAAGATCGCGGCGATGGCCAGGGAAGGCGCGAATGCGATTTCGAACAGATCCAGCCAGAAGTTAGTGAGCCCCAGGGCCCTTGAGGCTCCCGCGTGGAGGGCTGTCGCCCACCACTGCCCGTATTCGATCGCGAGCGCAGAGGTCAAGAAGATGAGAAGCGACGCCGCGGTCACGGCTGCCGCCGGCCACCGCTTGCCGTGCAGACGGCCACGCCAGTTCGAGGACGACCCCGGCGATTGCCGGGGTCGCCCTCCGCTGACCGCGCCTTGCAAGGCAACGACGACGAGGCCAGTGAGGACCAGCGCATGGATGGATAGGAGGCCGACATGGGCCCACGCATCCCCGAGCGCCATCGGGAATCCAGGACCCGCGGCGAACGTCGCCACCAACCGGGCAACCTGCTGAATACCTCCGAAAAGCACGTACCCGGCGAGCATCCACACGAGCCGATCGCGCACACGGTGCGGTATCCGGACTTTGCCGTACTCGGTGTCGATCGGTGCGACCTCTCCGAGTCGGGCCAAGGCGCCATCCCACGCGACTCTCGAGTCGAGCCCGCTCGCAACCAATGCTTCAACACGGTCGCGCAGATGACCTTCGAGTTCGTCCAGTTCCTCCTCGCTCAGAGTGCTGCCCAGACGCGCCTCGGCTCGCCACGTCGTGACCTGCTCTTCCATGTTCAGCATGCCGCGAGCCTCCATGCCTTACGCAGGGCAAGGTCGACCGACTTCCACCGGAGACGTTCCTCCGTCAAGGCGAGCCTTCCCTCGTCGGTCAACTCGTAATATCGGCGACGACGACCAACTTCCGATTTCACCCAACGGGACCGTATGAGGCCCTCTTTCTCCAGTCGGTGAAGTACCGGGTAGAGCATCCCGTCGGTCCACTGAAGGTGACCGCCTGAGAGGTCATGAACCTTGTTGATGATTGCGTAGCCGTAGGATTCACCTTGGCTGAGCACTGCCAACAGCAGTGGCCGCGTCGAAGCGGCGACGAGTTCCTTTGAAGACATGTGGAATCCGTTGGTTGAGGTCGAGCCGAGCGCGCGAAAGCAGGTACCCACCATGATACATGGAGGTGCGATGTAACCAGGCGAGCCGCGCTGCAGTGTCCGGCGAGGTTGCCACGTGTCAGGGAGTCTCCCTAGAACACGCAGCTCCCGTAAGCTACATAGAGTCACTATGTAACATATAGCCGCCGAAGCGAGGACACAGCATGGCTGATGATCTCAGGCGGGAAGCGATGTCGATGGTAGCTAGGCGGCGCTGTGTTCATCGTCGAACTGTGCCTGCCCGGCCGTTAA
>JAJCXS010000074.1 GCA_029263335.1 Acidobacteriota bacterium
CCGGCCACCACCAGGAGTCCGAAGCGCACCTCCTTGACTACATCCTTGTGCATTGACACGACGTCAATTCCCCAGCCTTCATGCGTATCCGGGTGCGCGGCGGAGATGGCGCGAGCCACAGACTGCATCTCGTCGCGGGCCCGGCCGAGCGCAACACCGTCAGCGAGACGGCCGACTACTCGCAGGAGCCTGTCGCCGCGATCGATGGCGCTCCAGTCCTGTTGTTCGAGCGGAACCCACAGGAGCGGCTCGCTCTCCGAGTAAGGGTCGAAATGCCAGAAGTCCTCTGGCATCAGACCGACGATTCGATGCGGCTGTCCATCCAGAATCAGACTCTGGCCGAGGATGGTGGGGTCGGAACCGAGCCTCGTTGACCAGAAGGCGTGGCTGAGCACGACCGTGCGTGCGGCCGTGGGCTCGACGTCGGCGCTTCCGAGCCAGCGACCAAGCCGCGAATCAACTCCCAGCAGGCGGAAGTAGTCCGCCGACACCGCCGAGGCGACAATGTTTTCCGGCCCCTCGCTCGTCTGCCAGGCACGCGACACCGCTCCGTAGGCGGCGAGCCCGGAAAACGGCTCGCTCGAATCATGCCAGTCGCGGAAAGTCTGTGGCGACGTCGAGTAGCTCGCGGGACGCTCCGGGTAGTCCTCCCACACCATCGCGAGGCGTTCGGCGTCAGGGTAGGGCAACGGGTGCAGGAGGAGACCACTCACCAGGACGGAGATTGTGGCCACGGCGGTAAACGCCATCGTCAAAACGAATAGTGACAGGCCGCTGAACAGCGGTGCTCGGCGCAGGGCGCGCAGCGCGAACCGCACATCCTGGCTGAAGGAGAGGACCCATGGGCCGAGGTGCCACCCGTGGTGGAGTCCCGTCGCGTTAGGTGACGAACCCGTCCTTCGACCACCGAACGGCGTGGTCTGGATTCGCGGCCGACCCCCGGGCAGGTGACGGCGCAGCGCGAGGGCATCCCGGAGAATCGTCTGGGCCAGACGCAAGGCCTTCATCTCTGGCGATGGGGCCTCGTTCGTTGGTTCCTCGGCTCTCAAGGCAGCGAGCTCGGCTTGCCACTCGCGGAGCCATTCGGCGCGCTGTGTCCGGGGAACCAGGAGAGCGACAAGGTGGAGAAAGCGTTTCGGGACGCTCATGACCTGGACGGCTCGGGGGCGGCCGAGTGCCGAAGCAGACGATACCGGGCGGCCGCGGCATCCAGGGCCGCGGTGCCTGTTTCGGTGATGCCGTAGTACTTTCGAGCAGGGCGCCCGCGATCTCTCGCTGCTTCGGGTTCCTCCCAATAGGACTGGGCCAGTTCGGCGGCCTCGAGTCGCCGCAGGGCAGGATAGACGGTGCCACCAGCGAGCCCGGTCGCCTCCATGAGGCGAAATCCGTGCGCGTCGCCCGCGGCGAGCGCATGCAGGACAACCGCAGTCGAGTGCGTCATGCGAAACGTCATGTCGAGGTGCCTCTGGTAGTGGGCAGGGGCGTTCGCGGAGTCTTGATGTACCTATATAGAAAACAGAATATACCGGAAACGGATTATATCAACCCGATGGGGGCCCAAGGGGAGGGGGCTTTCCAGGAGGTGGTGACGCGAACGTCTGTCCGGCAGGCGTGCCGAGGCTCGCCGCGGCTCAGTCTCCGCCGAGGGCCTCAGCCAGTCCGCCCTTCCATGCCACGCAGCGGTAGAAGGCGTAGATCGCCATGGCGACGAACAGCGTCAGCCCGGCGATCGTGCTGGACGAATACCAGGCGGAAAAATCCAGCGTCGGCAGGGCCAGCGACAGGATTGTCGTGGTGGTCGACATGGCCAGGAATACCAGGGTGCCGAGACGAAACAGAACATACAGCCAAAGAGCCCAGGCAAGCGTCCAGAAGATCGCCGTGAGCCAGGTCGCCGACGGGCGCATGTTGTTGATGCGTAACCCGCCGATCCAGCCCGGACTCGCCACCAGTAGCAGCCACGCGCCGTACGCAGCCCACCGTCGCCGGCCCACCGCCAGATAGGTCAATCCGTAAAGGAAGGACAAGCCGAGGGCGACCCCCAGCAGCGAGGCCGATCTTCCGATGATCGCGCTCAGCAGTTCCGTCGTGGAGGCGATCGGTAGGCCGATGTAGTTGCCTGCTGTTGCGGCGCGGTCGCCGGCAGCCAGTGGGGTCAGGTCCAACAGACGGCCCAATCCTCCAGCCGCGCAGCCGAGCAGGATATCTCGGCCGACCAGCGGGTCCGCGAAGCGGCCATCCATGAAACGCGTCCAGCCAATTAGTGCCTCGGGAGAGTGCCGTCGCATGAAGGGCTCGACCGCGAGGTAGAGCGCCCACGCCAGGCCGCCGGTCGCTCCCGCGAAGATGAGCATCTGGACAAAGACGTTGATGTCATTGGCGGAATACGTGTGTTCTCCGAGTAGCCAAGACACTCCCAACGCGACTGCCACCGCGAACCCGAGGCGTCTTGCCCCGCGGATGTCGCCACGCCCGCTACGAACGTTGCGCTGCGCGACGTAGAGACTGCCGAAGATCGCCGTGAGCAGCAGCAGAATGGTGCTGCCGATGATCAGCGCGGCCACGATGGTGGCCCTTCGCAAGGTCGGGTTGGTTGCGGTGGGGACCTGGACGGCCGGCTCTAGAGGGACGTCCGGTGTGAACAGACGTAACGAGATTAGCCGCCCGCCAAGCGCCGAAGCCTCGATCCTCAACGATGCTTCAGCGTCTTCCGGATAGGAGCCTTCCCACGCCATGCGTTCGTCGGCGAAGTGTTCGGGTGTCAGGCGCGGCGGAACGGACGCGAAGTTCGCGAGGTCCAGACCCATCAACTCGAACACCCCAGGCCAATCGACATCGGCCCCGCCCGGCGCCGCATCGACCCGGTCAGGCACCACGTCCAGCCAGCGCAGGCGTCCCAAGGTATCGAGTTCGAGCGAGACCATGCCGGGCGACGTACGTGCGGGGTCCGATAGCGATACTGCTGCCCCGATGGCGACCGCCCCGTTGCCGAGCGGCACAAGGGCGCTCGGCGCTCCCCGCCACCAGTACGAGACCATTGAGGTGCGCCCCGTCGCCACCAGTGCCAGCCTCTCGGGAGTGGAACCCTCCTGGCGAAGCCAGCGGAGATAGCTCGGGTTCGGTTCAGCGGTGAAGGCCGACGCGGTATCGGCGTAGTCCGTGGGGTACCCCAGTTCGGACAGAATCTCGAGTGCGCGTGCTTCGAGCAGTGCTGGCGACAGGTTCATTGGGACCCATCCCGCCACGCTCTGTCCAGCTTGCAGGAAGCCAATGACGATGGCGGCCGCGAGCGAGAACAACAGCAGGGGCGCCGCGACGAGAATCGACAGACTGCCTTCGCCACCTGCCTCCGCCACCATCTCCGGCGACGGGGTCTCGCCGGCCGCTAGCGCCGCGGCCAGCGGGTCCGCTCCCGGCAAGCCAGCGGCTACCGCCAGCGCAGAGGCGGGACGCTTGGCGGCATCTTTCTCCAGGCACCGGTGAATGACGCGGTCGACCGCCGGATCGAGTCTCGATGTCTGGGTCAGCGACATCGTCATCGAGTCCTGGTGCAGTTGCGACAGTTCGTTGAAGTCACCGGCTTCGAAGACACGTTTGCCGGTAAACAGCTCGTGCAGCACGAGGCCCAGGGAATACAGGTCGCTCTTGATCGAAACTCCGGTACCCGCCAGCTGTTCGGGCGCCATGTAGATCGGAGTTCCCGCGCGTACCTCGGCGACCGCGGCGAGGCCGAAGTCGGTGAGCTTCACGCGTCCCCGACCGTCGATCATGACGTTGGCCGGTTTCAGGTCGCGGTGGAGCACTCCTTCGTCGTGGGCAGCGGCGAGCGCGGCACACAATTGACGGGCGATTTCGACCGCCTTGTCTTCCGGCAGCCGCCCGATGCGTCGCAGGAGCGACGACAGGTCCTCCCCGTCGACGTACTCCATCGAGACGTAGTGCTGCCCCCCCGTCTCGCCGACATCGAAGACCCGGCAGACGTTCGGGTGAGACACCTTGCGCGCCATGCGGACCTCGTCGAACAGCCGTTGGACATGCTCATCGTCTGCGACCATCCGTCCGGGCAGGAACTTCAGCGCCACCTGCTGGCCGAGCTTGAGATCGTCGGCACGGTAGACTTCGCCCATGCCACCACGGCCGAGCAAGCCGACGATGCGGTAGCGTTCTGCGACGGTGGTGCCGGGCAGGAAACGTCCGTGATGTCCGGAGTCAGATGCCGACAGATCGGAGCCGGTGGGTATTCCTGCAGAGGTTGCGGCATCTGCAGAAGGGGCCGCCGGGACCTCCATGGAAGTGACGGCGTCGTCGAGAGTCGAGCCCGTCGTGGCCCCGTTCGGCACAGAGGTCGGCGCGTCAGCTTG
>JAJCXS010000075.1 GCA_029263335.1 Acidobacteriota bacterium
ACCATCGCACTACCGCGGTTCAACGCCTGGCTGATAACCACATTGGCGGCGGTGGCGCTTGGCCTCGCCCTGGTTGGCGTTTATGGCGTCCTCAGCTACTCAGTGGCGCGGCGGACTCACGAGCTGGGAGTGCGCATGGCCCTGGGAGCGAGCCGCGGTGCGATGCTAACGCTGGTCGGCCGCACCAGCCTCGGACTCGTTGGCGCGGGCCTCGCGCTGGGCGTGGCCGGCGGCATCGCCGCCAGCCAGCTACTGGCACAAATGCTTCATGGCGTCGCGCCATCGGAGCCAACCGCTTACCTGGCCGCCGCACTCGTGCTCTTCGCCGTCGGTGCGTTGGCCACGTGGATTCCGGCTGCCCGCGCCACGCGCGTGGAGCCGACCATCGCTCTACGCAGCGATTAGTCCTCGCCCGCCATCCAGACATCCAGGAGATGTCGCGAGATCGATACGCGTGGCGACAGTCTCAGTGTGCCCGCCGCCACCTCCTCGCGAATTTCCTCACGACTGAACCAGCGCGCGTCTTCGAGTTCGTCGCTGGCCAGGCGAATATGGTCATTCTCGGCCTGCGCGTTGAACCCGACCATCAGCGAGGCGGGGAACGGCCACGGCTGCGAACTGTCGTAACGGATATCCGAAACTGCTACCCCGGCTTCTTCTTCCACCTCGCGTCTAACCGCTTCCTCCAAGCTCTCGCCGGGCTCGACGAAGCCAGCGAGCACCGAGTACCAGCCCGCCGGCCAGGCCAACTGTCGCCCGAGTAGTATCCGGTCGTTGTGCACGACGCGCACGATGACGGCCGGATCCGTGCGCGGGAAGTGTTGTCGCCCGCACTCGGGCCTGGTGCACACGCGCAGCCAACCTGCCCGTTGGACCTGCGTAGCCCCCCCGCAGGTGCCGCAGAATCGATGTGTATCGTGCCAGTAGGCAACGGCTCGTGCGTAGGCCAGCAAGCCGGCGGCCTGGCTATCGAGCAAGGCCCCGATGCGACGCAGCTTCGCAAACTCCGCCCGTACGGACGCAGCCAGGGATCCGGCGTCGTGCTCATCGGGCACCGCGAGCGCAAAGCAAGCCCGCCTCTCGGCGTCGATGCCCAGGAAGAACAGATCGTCGGCAGCTGGCTGCTCATCGAGATCATCGATGGCAATCTCGACCGCGCCCACGGGATCGCTCATCCGCACCAGATTGCGCTGACGCCAGACCGGCACCACTCGTGTGTGCTCGTCCGCCAGCCGGGCAGCCAGCCAGTCAGCATCATCGCGACGCAGTTCAGCGCGATCCAGCCACGTGCTCGAATAGAAGTGTTCTGTCACATCGCCTATCGTAGCGTCATGCCACGTTATCCAGGGATCGCCCAGACCGTTTCCAGCATGGAGGGATCACTTTTCTCCAAGCTCGCCCACCGGCTCGCGACCATGACCGGCGAGCGCTATCCACTGCATGTCGGTGACACCTGGCGAGAGCCCGCCGAGGGCTGCCGCATGGAAGACCTCCACGTAGCGGATCATCCTGGCATGCATCGTTATGCCTCGCCGCACGGGCTCCCCATGCTGCTCGATGGCATCGTGGCCCGCGCCAGCGAGCGCACCGGCATCGCCACCGAACCCGGGAACGTGCTGGTCGCGGCGGGGGCGACGGGCGCCCTCGGCGCCACGGTCGGCGCCACGATGGATCCGGGCGATGAGGTCCTGTTGCTGGCGCCCTATTGGCCGCTGATCGCCGGCATCCTCAAGTCATTCGGAGCCGTGCCGGTGGCCGTGCCGTTCATCGGACCCGTGACCGGGCCCGGCGACGTGGAGGAACTGCTGGACCGCTACGCGACCGAGCGCACCGCAGCCGTGTACCTGAGCACTCCAAACAACCCGACCGGCAAGGTGATTCCCGGCGACCAGATCGACGCCATCGTCGCCTGGGCCCAGACCAGGGACCTGTGGATCCTGGCCGACGAGGTGTACGAGGACTACGTGTACAGCGGCGAGCATCGCTATGCGCGTAGCAGCGCCCCGGAACGGACCTTCTCGGTGCACTCCTTCTCGAAGGCCTACGGCATGGCTGGTAACCGCTGCGGTTACGTCGTCGGGCCCGCCGACGTCATGGGGCAGGTCCGCAAGGTGAGCACCCACACGTTCTACTCGACGCCAACGGCCTCGCAGATTGCCGCCGCGCGAGCCCTCGACGGTCGTGGCGCCGCCTGGGTCGCGGAGGTCAAGCCCGAGTACCTGGCCGCCGGCAGCGCCGCCGCGGAGCGCCTCGGACTCGACGCGCCCGAGGGAAGCCAGTTCCTCTGGATCGACGTGGCCGAACAGCTCGATGACCGGGGCTTGATGGGGTTCCTCGGAGACTGCCTCGACGAGGGGCTGCTGGTCGCGCCCGGCCCGAGTTTCGGCCCCTACCCCACCCACATCAGGGTCTGCTACACAGCGGTTTCACCGGATATCACCGCTCGGGGAATCGAGCGTCTCGCCCGCCGCCTGGGACGTTAGCCGACGCCTTCCAGCAGCAGGTGTCTGGCGGCTAGAAACGGAAACCGACGCCGACGTGCACTCGCGTGCTGCCCTCGAGGTTGTTGCCAACATCCACGTTGAGCCGAACCAGCGGTGCCTGCAGGTACACGCCGGCTCCGACTCCGTGATGAAACCTCTGCCCGCCGAACGTCTCACTATGGTCCCAGGCCGCCGCCGTATCCCAGAAGGCGGAAAAGCCGACTCGGGCAATGCTGCCCGTGAGCACGCTGGTAACGGGGATCCGTAGCTCCACCGTACCGAGAGCCGTGCTGTCGCCGCTGAACGTGCCGGCTTCGGTGCCACGAAGGGACTCCATCCCACCTACGTACGGGCGCTCGTAGGCCGGCAACGTGGCATCCGCGGTGTGTAGCACGCCGCGGGCGGCGAGCACGACCTGTCCGATCAGGGTCTTGTAGCCGGCAAGCTCCAGGCGGTAGCGATTAACGGCCGCGCCGGCATCCGGATCAACTCGTTGCCAAGCGGCGCTGGCAAGAACGGAATCATACGGAAAGGCGCGGCTCGGGCGGGTGTCGAAGGCAGCGCTGACGCCGTAACGAAAGAGGTTGTCGTCCTCGCCGCCGAATTCGACGTCGTGGTAGTCACCCTCGAAGCGAACTTTGAAGGCACTGCCGAGGCGATGATCGATCCACAAGCCGCCACCGGTTCGCTTGTCGCTCACGTTCGCGAACGGGTTCTCGAATTGCCGCCGCTGAAACTGCCCGCCGGCCCTTGTGCCGTCGCCCCAATTGCGCGACACCTCAAGTGCGACGCGATCCAGCCCCCCCACGAGAACCGGCACCGAAACCATCGTGCCTTCACCGAGGAGATCCCTGGCGCCGAGGCGAGCGCCGAAACTGAAGTCCTCGTCCTCGTTGTAGTGGATCTGCGGTAGCACCAGGAGTCTCCTGGCAGCCGATATCTTCTCCTGCACCGTCAACAGCAACACGGCTCGGTCCCGCCGAGTCATCGATCGGTAGCGCCACTCGGCATTGGCCGACGCGAAGCGGCCGCTATCCCGTAGCCGCTGCGCTATGACCGCGGTATCGCTCCGACCGACACGGTCGCCGATGGCTGCGCCAGCGAGCGTCTGCACCTCGGCGTCCGGCATCGTGTGGTTGCCATGAATGCGGATCTCCGCGATCTCTACCGTTTGCTCCGCGGACAAGTCCTGCGCACTCAGCGCCGCGGTCGGCGCGAGGCCGACGGCCAGCGCCAGCGTGATCCCGAACCCGAGCGGCCGCGTCGTAAACCACCCGGTCATGGGGAGCCTAGTCATCGTCCTGCTCTACACTCGGAAGGCGGAAGCGCACCTTGGCAGCCACCTCGGACTCCTTGTAGTCGAAGTACTCGAGCGCGTAGCTCATCGAGTACGCACCGGTGGCCACCGTGAACTGCCCGTGCACCAGGATCTCGCGCGGCAGCCACACGTCCTCTTCGGGAAACGGCCGGTGCATGATCAGTTCGGCCTGCACGTCGTCCACCTGGACGAGCCAGTGCAACGGCAGAAAATCGAAGCCGAGGCTGTCCCAGGCGACCTTGACGATCTGGTGCTCCGCCGCCAGCACCCACAGCGTCACGCGTGAGGTCTTCTGGAAGCTGTGCATCATCTCGGCGTCATCTTCGTCGCCGTCGTCTTCGAACAACTCCTCCGGGTAGTACTCGACCCGAGCGACCTCGCGGCCTTCCAGCTCCTCGAAACCCACGAGATAGTAGTTGCCTGCCTCGAAGGGGAACCCGAGGAAATACTCGCGATCGGCTTCAGCCCCCTCGTCCTCGCCCGCGTCGCCCTCGACGCGCTCCGCCGCCTTCCTGGCGCGCTCGTCGTCACGCTGGCGAGCTCGCTCGAGGAACTGCTGTTCGAAGGTCTCCCGCGCACTCGCTCCCACCTTGGCGCCGTTGAGAGTGTCGGGGCTCCGCACCATGTAGCCCTCGCGCACGTACCAGGTGTACTCGCCGACCTGGCTCTCGATCTTGTCGCCACCGGGCCCCGTGATGTCAACGACCTCCCGATCGCGGACCGTGTAGCGGTACAGGTCTTCCCAATTGGTGACGCGTCGTTCGAGCACCTTCTCCATGAAGGCATCGATCTCGTCTTCCTGCGCCGCGGCGCTGTCGACACCACCGGCGACCGGCACGATCATCGCTACGAGCGCGAGGAGCCTGACTGGAACGCGGCGAGTACGGTTCACCTGTTTCTCCGGAGCGTAGGGGAGCGTGTATCTCAAACATACGACGGGGGGCGCGCCCGGTCGCGCTTGGACTATCCGGGTTGTCGTCGGTCGCGAATCGACATGCCCACCGCAAGGCCCACAATGGCTCCCAACAAGCTGCCCCAGACCACGTCGCTCGGATAGTGACGGTTGAGCTGCATACGCGACCAACTCATCGCCACGCTGTAGGCAACAGCCGGCACCACGGCGACCGGCAGCAGAGGGACGATTGCGAAGGCGGATGCGGCGTTGGTCATAGCGTGCCCTGACGGCATACTGTCGAGTTCCGGTCCCAGCTCGAACCAATGAAAGCCCGGTCCGGCGGGAGCCTGCGGCCGTGCGCGCCCCAGGGTCGGCCGCAGCACCTGCACGCTGACACCCGCGACGATCCCGGCTAGCAGGCAGGCCACGGCGATGTCCTTCCAGCGTCTGGAGTTCCGCAGCAGACCAACCGTTCCGGCGAACAGCGCAAAGGCGAGCGTCGAATTGTGGAAGTAGCCAATGCGGGTAACCGCCTCGGCGGCCCCCCGCCAATCGCTGCCCGCGGCACGCACGGCGGCCAGAACAGCCGCATCGCGCGGCATCAGCCATACGGTTGCCAGCGCCGTCGCAGCAAGCACCATCAACGCCTGCCCTCGATGGCGATACACCTGCACCACGGCGCCCACGAGAATGGCCTGAATCTCTATCGCCGCCCGGCTCGCGCGAATTTCCATGAAACGTGTCCGCGTTTTCAAACGTACTGAGTGCAGGACGCATCCAAGCATAGAGAACCTCTACGCTGCCGCAAAACCAAGGAGACCACGCCGTGCATCGCCGAACCCTGACGCTTCTCGCTCTCGTCGCGCTTGTTCCCGTTCTGTCTCTGTCCGCCCAGGACATCGAGGAAGAATTCACCTGGTCCGGGACCGTCGCGAGCGGCGACGCCATCGAGATCCAGAATCTCAACGGCGCCATCGCAGCCGAGTACGCCACCGGTAGCGAAGTGGAGGTCGTGGCGATCAAGGAGGGCCCGGCCGACGATGTGGCTGACGTCCGCATCGAGGTCGTGGAACACGCTGGTGGCGTAACGATCTGCTCGATCTACCGCACGCGCGGAGGTCGCGAGAACAGTTGCGCCAAGGGCGACGACAGCTACTTGAACAACAACGACAAGAACAAGACGCGCATTACCTTCGAGGTCCGGGTTCCGGCCGGGGTCGAATTCGTCGGCACCACGATGAACGGCCGCGTCACGGCCGACGATATGCGGAGCAACCTGCGACTGACCACGATGAATGGAGCCATCAGTGCCGACAGCACCGGATGGGTACGCGCTACCACGATGAACGGAGCCGTCGATGTCGAGATGGGTTCGGCTGACTGGACCGGCGAACTCGAGATCGAGTCGATGAACGGCGCGCTCACCGTGACCCTCCCCGCCGGCGCCAGCCTGCATGTCGATGCCGACACCATGAACGGCCGCGTCTCGTCCGACTGGGACGACGTGCAGCTCCGAGGTCGCCGCAAGAACCATGGCAGCGGCACGATCGGCGGCGGTGGCCGCGACCTGACCCTGAACACGATGAACGGCAGCATTAGGCTTCGGCGCGCCAGCTAAGCTCACGCTCAGAGCCAACAATTCGGCCCCCGACCGCGCGGCGGCCCGTGGCAGAAACACCAGAGTCCTGCCACGGGCCGCCAGTGAATGCTATAACTGAGTTATGGCTGACCACGAGGGCGGAGACACAGCTGGCCTGAAGCTACCTGGGAGCTTGCCTGTCTTTCCGCTGGCAGACGCACTGCTCTTGCCCGGGTGCCGCCTGCCCTTGCGCATCTTCGAGCCACGCTATCTGCAGATGGTCGAGGACGCGATCGCCAAGGACCGGTTGATTGGCATCGTTCAGCCACTGGCAGACGGCGACGAGTTCGAACCCGAACTGCAGCAAGTTGGCTGTGCGGGCCGAATCGCGTCGCTCAAACAGACCGAGGGAGGCGAGTACTCGATCAGTCTCGTCGGCGTGGCGCGATTCGAG
>JAJCXS010000076.1 GCA_029263335.1 Acidobacteriota bacterium
CGTTGGATATGAGGGGCGTGTTCGCCGGCGCCCAGCTGCCTCAGCCCCACCGTCAACTCGGAAGCGACCTGATCCCGAGGATCCCGAACGGATGCGATCACGAGGGCGGCAGGGAGTAGCTCGGCAACATCGAGCAGTACCCTGGACAGCTCCGGATTCTTCAGGACCAGCACGCCTCCGGGAGATACTCGGGCGGCCACCTCCGTGCAAAAGCGCGTCGCGGTCTTCTCGAAGAACGCTCGGTACGACTCCGAGTCGTCGAAGAAGGACCGTCCGAAGTCGCGGAAGTTCTCGCGACCCCAACGGTACGCCTCGACGAGCCGGGTCAAGATTTGGGCTTCCTGGCCGAGGGGGTTCGTCCGTGGGTCCGAAGACAACACCGCCGCTAGTAGCGTCGTGCCAGTCCGACGCCCCCCGCACAGGATGATCGTCAACGGGTCGTCGGGAGAGCGCTGGGCGAGCTCAGGCGACAAGGTTGGCCTCCGTCGCGGGCGAAGACGTAGGTGCGTCACCCGGGTTCGGGCCGACATGCGGACGCCGTGGCGAGCATAGGAGCGAATGCATGATGGCTCGGTCAGGGTCGGGCCCGTAGAGGCCGTCCACACGCCACCCGGCCTCGTCGAGCAGGGAGAGCATCAACTCGCTGCCGTAGTACGCGTGCAGCAGCGGCTCGTCCTTGGCGCGATCATCAAAGCCGATGAGATCCTCGTCAATGAAGGCAGAAAAGAAGAATCGCCCTTCGGGGCGGATGTGTTTTCTGAGAATTCGGAACAGCGCTCGCGTGTCGGATGGCGGGAGGTGTGTGAACACCGAGAAAGCCCATATGAGATCGAAGGTCTTGGCGACCGGCAAAGCGGATCGGGTCGAGAGGTCAACTCCGTCTGGGTTATAGATCGGGTGGCAAACGTCCCAGTGCGCGAACTCGAACCGCCTGTCCACTGACGCGACCTTCTCATTCAAGAAGTTGACGATGGGTCTGTCGACTTCCTGGCCGGTATAGGACTTGACGGCTATTCCGCGGTTGATGATCGTCATCGCGAACCGCACGCCGCAGCCCAGGTCGAGAATGTCGGCACGAGCGAGACTCTTCAAACCGCATCGACGCGTCGCGAGGTCAATCAGAAGCTGGCCGGTGTGCTCGTGCCCAGCGGCGGACACGCTGGGATGATTGCGGTGGAGGAACTCGGGAACGTCGAGGCGGGGAGCATCGGTCGCCGCAGCGTCGATCCGCTCGTCTACGACTCGGAGTTTCTCCCGAAATACCGTAGCGGCGGAAGACAGGTCCGAGCGCTGCAGCAGCTCGTCGACGGTTTCGCGGGTCGCGAAATGATCTCGGTTGATCTCGCCTGTCCCGAGGTAATGGAACGCGCGGACATCTTCGTCGCTGTCCGTTTCGTCGGGATCCTGGTTCAGGGCCCTGAACGCCTCCGGCTCGACGTGCAGAGGAAAGTTGAACTTGGTCGGCAGCGCGCCGCATGAGATTCCGAGGCGCGCCCGGCTGAGCGTGTTGGCGATCTGCGCTTTAGCCCAGCTTTCAACGACCCGTTCGACAGCGTCGAGATCCTCCTCGTACGTCTCGGCCATGAGCTCGATAGCGCTCCGCGGCGCCACCAAGAAACCATAGTTGTAGTAGGCGGGGCAGCGACGATGTCGAACGTCGTTTGTCATGAGGCCCCAGCCAGTGTGCGTCCAGTCGAGTCTGGGCTTCGGCAGGCCGGCCTCTTCGAAGATCCAGTGCCACCAGCGATGACTGGGTATGGACCGGAGTTCAGGGATGTCGAACGGCGAAACGTGGGCGATGCATCCCAAGAAGCGCTGGCGCTGGTGCGCCTCCACAACGACGCGATCGAAATCACCCGCGATGAGGAGATCCGCATCGAGCAACGCCACCACGTCGGCGTCGGAGTCCACACAGTATCGGTGAAACCCGGTCGCATCGTAGGAACGCTCCCTGAAGACCTGTCGATCGACCCACTGGAACTCCACGGAGTGCTCGTCAAACCCATACTCCCGGGCCAGATCACGAGGGGGCTCGTCGGCACCAACCGACGCGACGCAGTGCGCCGCGCGCCCAACGGGTCCTCCGAAGGTCCGTAGCGATTCGAGGAGATAGCGGAGCATCCGAAGATTCGCCTCGTTCGGGCTGATCGGGACTCGGATCTCGAGCCGAGGTGTCGTCGCTCGCGACATGATCAGCGGTCCGCGCGGAGTCTCGTCGCTGGCGCTCTCGGCCGCGTGCGGGCCCACGCTAAACGTTCCATCGGATTCGATTGCCGAGCGTACCGGGCCAGGATCGGTGATCGCCAGGTGGAGGATCTGGCAGACCTCACCCAGTTGCTGCGATGTGAGGGCGCCGCCCGTGGGCAGCACCAGCACGCGGTCCGCGATCCGACAGGTGTTGGGCAGCATGCTATCGGCGGCCGGCAGATGCGATCGGTAGGGCTCACTGCGATGGCAGCCTGGATAGAAGTAGCGCCGTGCGAGCACGTTCTCGGCGTGCAGGACCCGTAGCACGTGGTCGCGGCTCAGGCCGGCTTGTTCCTCTTCGACCTCCAGAACCACGTAGTGGTAGTTGCTCTTCTCTCTCCCATCGTAACGGAGCAGCTGAAGGCCGGGGGCGTCGTCGAGACCTTCCGCGTAGGCCTCGTACTTACGTCGATTGTCCTGGATGTGCCCGGCGAAAGAGCCGAGGTTCGCCAGACCCATGGCGGCGCTAGCCTCGGACATCTTGGCGTTGGTGCCGAGCTCCGACACCTGGTCATAGTCGGTGAAGCCGAAATTACGCATGCGTCGAATGCGCGAGGCAAGCTCGTCATCATCGGTGGCTACGGCTCCGCCTTCAAAGGTGTGGAAGACTTTCGTGGCGTGGAAGCTGAGGATCTCCGCGTCACCGAAACCGCCGATCCTCTTGCCTCGATGCGTGCAGCCGAATGCGTGGGCTGCGTCGAAGAGGAGCCGCAGCCCGTGGCGGCGTGCGATCGTCTCCAGGCTCCGAGTGTCACATGGCCTTCCCCACAGGTGGACCCCGACGATTCCCGTAGTTCGCTCCGTTATGAGAGCTTCGCATTGGGCAGGATCGATGTTCCAGGTCGCTTCATCGATGTCGCAGAAGATCGGCTCGATTCCATTCCATAGCATCGCGTGGGCGGTGGCGACGAAGGTGAACGACGGGACGATGACTTCACCACTCAGCCCTAGCGCGCGGCTTGCCAGACCCAGGGCCTGGGTTCCGTTGCAGGTCGCCACGCAGTTCTTCACCCCGAGATAGCGTGCAAGGCGTTCCTCTAACTCCGAGACCAGCGGACCATCGTTGGTGAGCCACCGCCGGTCGAGCATCTCCTCGACCCGCGTCAAGAACGCGTCGCGATCACCGATGGTGGGCCGATTCACGACCAGGCTCTCGGAGAAGGCCGGTCGTCCGCCGAGCACCGCCAGGTCACCAATAGTCGCCTTACCGCCCGTCACGATGCCCTCTTCTCACGTGGTAACCATCCATTTGGTAGCTTCTATCACTAAATCGTACATAGCGCTGTTCTACATAGCATAGTTCTGTATAGTTTTGTTCTAACAAGTGCCGTTCTACTCGTCGTTTCGGATAGCTGTCGGCGCGCCAGGATGCCGACGTGCGCACCACAAACCACAAGCTGAGACCTAAAGGAGCAGGCCGAGACGCACCGGCCGCTGCCTCGTCGGGCCGCGTCGCTGGGTGGCCGGTCCTTCGCCGGGGGACCCTGCCGCGGACCGACATGACTGGGGTCGTCGCAGCTGCTCTGGGAGCAGCCGCGGGTAAAGCGCACGACGCCGATGCGGAAGCCCCCGGCCGGGTCCAAGTGGAGACGGTTACCGACGAGTGGCTCCATCGCGCGCTCACCGAGGCAGGCCGGCGGCATGTCTATCTCAGGATCGTGAAGCGCGGGCTGGACGTGGTGCTCGGTTGCACGGCTATCGTCATGTTGGTGCCGCTTGGGCTACTCATAGGCCTGATCGTCGCGCTCGACGGCGGATTTCCGGTGCTGTACATGCAGGATCGAGTCGGGGAGGGCGAGCAGCGGTTCCGGATGATCAAGTTCCGGACGATGATTCGCGACGCTGAGTCGGCCGGGCCCCAGTGGGCCTCACACATCGACCCGAGGGTGACGCGAGTCGGCAGAATGTTGCGTCGCACGCGGCTGGATGAGATCCCTCAATTGGTTAACGTAGTCCGTGGCGATATGAGCCTGGTGGGACCGCGGCCGGAGCGTCCGGGAGCGGTGCGCAGATTGACTGCCGATGCCCCCGCGTACGCGATCCGGCATCTCGTCAGGCCTGGTCTTACCGGTTGGGCTCAGGTCAACTTCGGCTACGCCAATTCGATCGAGACCAGTCGCACCAAGCTCGAGTACGACCTCTACTACGTGAAGCGCCGGTCTTTTCTATTCGACGCGCTCATCCTGGCGCGTACCGTCTGGACCGTGCTGGCGTCCAGCGGCACGTAGACGACTCGCTGCCGGGCCCGTCGGGGTCTCGAGACTCACGGCTCCCCGCGATACCGGTGCGGCGCCCAAGACCGTTGCCACTTCTCCTCGTAGAGACGGCGGTTCTTGGCGAACAGCCGATCGTACTCCGCCTGGTCCATGCGGGCGAACGAGGTTCTGCCCCAATGGTGGATGAAGACGTCCTCGGCGCAGACTACCCGGAGTCCGGATTGGCGGACCCGGAGGGCAAAGTCGTCGTCCTCGAACATCCCGATCGTGAAGCGCTCATCGAGTGGGCCAATCTTCTTCAGGGTCTCGCGCCGGAAAGCCACGCAGTACATCGCCAGCATCGGTATGTCGAAGTGACCTCCCGAGTGCTCGAATGATCGGTGTCCCGCGAACTCGGGCAAGCCCGTCACTTCCTCGTACGAAACATCGATCCGAGCCTCGTTGCCAACGCCGTTCGACACCGGTCCGACGAGACCTACGGCTGGGTCCCGAAGATGGCGCAGGAGCCCGCACAGCCAGCCGCGCGTGACGATGGTGTCGTCGTTCAGGAGAATCAGATGATTCGAATCAGTTGCGGCGTGAAGAGCCATGTTGTTGGCTCGGGCGAAGCCCTCGTTGCCCTCGTTGTAGATGACCTGCAGACGCTCCCGTCGGCCCTCCTCGGCGTGCAGCAAGCCGGTGACCTCGGGACCCGAGCCGTTGTCCACGACGACAACCCGATAGCGGGGATGGAGAGTCTCTGACCAGATGCTCTCGAGGCATTGCTGCAGCTCGCGTGCGTTGTTGTAGCTGACAATGACAATGGTCGCCTTGCTGTAGCAATCGTCGATCTCCTCTCCCAGCTTCCGCGCCCGGTGCTGCCATGTGTGCCGGCGCGCCTCCGCCTGTCGCAGTCGGACCTGCTCGATCGAGTCCTCCTGCATAGCTCGCTCCGCCTGCGTCACGAGGTCGTCCCCCGTGCACATCGGGTAGTACAGGCCAGAGAACCGGACGAGTTCCGGCAATTCCGTCGCGACCACCGGCTTGCCGGCGCTCAGATACTCGTAGAACTTGACCGGGTCGGTGGCCTCGGTAAGAGGTATGCGCCGGAACGGGATCAGCGCAACATCGAATTCGCGGAGGAGCGCGGGCAGGTCCGCGTAGGGTCGTTCGCCCATCAGATGAACGTTGGGCAGCCCCCGGATGGACGTCAAGTCACAGCCGTCGGTGCGGCCTACGAGGTCAAATCGCCACTCCGGTCGCAGGCGGGCGGCACGAGCTACCGCTTCAATGTCGAACCACTCCGCGATGGCACCGAAATAGCCGACCACTGGCGGACCGGCCTCTCGCTCGGCGGGCGGACGGGCGGCCATCTCGAAGTGTGCGTAGTCGGCGCCGTTGGGCACGAGGGCGGAACGTCTGGCGGTCGGCGCGACCCGTTGCATCAACTTGCTGGCGCTTGTCACCACCAGGTCGCTCTCCGCCACCAGCCGTGGCTCGCTGCGCAACATCGCGTCCGACGTGGCTTCGAACCCGCTGTGCTCATCCATGCAGTCGTAGACGATGGGCCATCCCCAGCGCGCGCGCAGCTGGAGAGCGAGCCTCCGCCATGTGGGTAGCTGCACGATGCAGATGGCCTCGTGGATCCGGGCTTCGCATCGCAAGGAGCCGAGGGCATCCGCCATGTGGTCCGCCGTAGACTGGCCGAGCGACTCCGTGTAGAAACCGAAGTCAGCGGGTCCGGGAAGTGTCAGAAAGAAGATGCGCTCCGCGGCTCTCTGGCAGGTAACCTCCTCCGATCTCTCCTGGAATCGAGTACGCAGGTAGAACACGCGATGGCCGGCGGAGGCCATCTGACAGGCGAGCTGCTGGGGCCGCTGGAAGCGGAATTCCCAGTCGATGATCGGGAAGATGATCACGTCCCGACGCGCGGTGGGGCCCACAGCCGCGGAGCCGGCCGACGTGAACTGAGGGGGCTCTGGAGCAACCGGAAGTCCGCTAGCTCGCGGGGTTGTCGCAGGGCGAGGGCGGCGGACGAGTCGCCCGAACTTGCGCCGCGCGCGCCAGTAGGTATCTGCGGCTGCCCAGAGGCGTGAGGTGCGAATGGAGTGCAATTCGGCCTCGATCCGCGCGCGCGTGGCCTCGCTCGCCGCGAGCTCGAATTCCACTCTCTCCCGATCCTCCGTGCTCACGGCGCGCTCGTCCTCGATAGATCCACGGAGGGCCTCGGTGACTGTTTGCTGCTGTCTCAGCAGCGTCTCGGTTGCACTTAGCCGACGTGCCTGGCGTTCGAACCGTTCCTGAGATTGCCGTTCGTTCTGCAGTAGCTGGCCGAGTCGGCCGACCTCTCGTTCGCCCTCGATCTCGGCCCGATCGGCGGCCGCCGCGCGGCGGAGCAGCGAGTAAAGACCGAGCACCTCCGCGGGCAACGCGGCGTCGCGCACGTTCTCGATGGCGTCGTCGCGGTGGTGCCAAAGGTCCTCTCTGAGGAACTGATCGATGGCAGCCACCACGCCGGATCCGGCCACCAGAGGCGGCTTCATCTGTTGGAGAGCTGTCAGCGATCCGGGACCGTGCAACATCAGATCCTCGAATAGCACAACGACACGGTTGTCGACCGCCGTCGCAGCGAGTGCACTCGTGTTGTAGGCGAGCCAAAGCTGCAGGCTCGAGGCCAAGTCGAGGCCGTCGCGCGCCGCGAGCGATGCGGCCACGGACAGCGGATCGCGGACGATGACAAGGTATTGCTGCGATGGTATTACTGCCTGCCAAAAGGGGAGCGTCAGACAGGTGCGCGGGTCCTTCCAGGCCCACAGGGGCCGGGGCGCGAAAGTCTCGCGATACAACTCCTCAGCCCGAGAGCGGAGATCAGCGAGATCGGCGGCCCTTTCCCAGTCTTGGTCCAGCTGCGGGATGTTCCTCCAGCTGCCTCCGCGGCGCTCCAATAGGGCATCGTTGATCTCGCGAAACCCCCGAGCTTCCCAAAACCCCGTCGGATTGTCGGGGGCGCATGCCTCCACATCCTCGGGCTCGCCGAGATACGCGCCGAGAAGCCCCAGGATTCCGGCGATCGCAGAGGTTCCGCTGCGGTGCATGCCCAGCACACAGATTCCGGGGGCACCCGGACCGGTGGTGGGGTCCGGCGTTGGCGTTACCTGGTCCACTCGATCCTCCGTAAGGCCACACCGAGAACACGGTCGTCGGCCGAGGGGCTCTCTGGCCACTCCGAGGGTCGCCAAGTACGGCTGACCGAGATGGTCAGAACGCCGGGGGACCGGTCCCAGGGGCCGTCGAGCACAAGATCGTTCCAGCCTGCGGCATCGATCTCGTGTTCGGCAAAACCATGACCGTTCCAGGCGAACTCCACCCGTAGCGGGCGCCTGCCGAGATCGGGGTTGTCGGCCCGGAGTTGGAGTCGCAGACGGGTGCCGTCCGGCACGGCGCGCTGGCTGGCAACGCCGCGGCTCCAGCGGAAGGCGTTGCCCTCGGCGTCCCGCTCGATCGCATAGAGCCCCGTTCCATCAGGAGGCAAGTCAGCGTGCCACGCAGGTTGGCCGACGGCTACGCCCAAGCGTCGGTAGTCGCTGGAGAGTTGCGTCTGGGCAGGGACGAACGAGCTGCTTGTGTGGACCTCGAGCCAAATGCTCGGGGTCGAATCCTGCTGCCATGCGAAGAAGACACGCCAAAGGTCCGGGGGACGAGACCAGAGGCCGTCGCGGTCGTCGAGGCTCGCCACGTTGGTGGTGCGAAACGATGGTCTCTCCGCCTCCGTCGTGCCCGACGAACTGCCCGGCCACACCTTCGTCGAAGGCCCAATCCAGTACAACTCGCGCCGAGTCTCGTTGTTGCGGAGCACCAGGTTGTCGAGAACGCGACCGTCGACGCGCAGCCGAACGCTGATCGGGTCCTTCAGCTCGGCCGGTCGGTGCAGCTGCAGAGGAAGGCTGATCACGGCGCCCTCGACAGCCAGCCTCATGGCGGCTCGTCGCCCGCGTGTCCAGCGGTAGCTCTCCGACGTCGCGGCGGCGTCCGACGGCATGCTCTCCCATGGGTAAAGCCCGGTCTCATAGTGGTGATTCGCGTCGACTCGAAGGCTGCGCACGATCTCGACGCCCGACGCCAGAAGGTAGGTCGCCAGCGACGCCACAACTATCTTCGAGGACAGCGGCCCGCCGGGCGCTTGGCTCACAGGACGTACGGGCCGGTCACGCGGCGGGCCGGCAATCGAGAGGCCGAGCAACGCGCTGATCCAGAAGAGGCCCTGAAACTCGGCCAACAAGAGCGGGTGCCCCACGGTGCACATGACGAGGAACCCCGCTTGCCCCGAGATCAAGCCGGCCAGGACTTCACGGCGGTCGTGTTCGTGCTCTGCGCGGAATGCCATCCACTCGATGCGGAGAACGGCAATGATCGCGAAGACGTACAGAATCGCAGGAAACAGGCCAAACTCGGCGGCAATCTGCAGGATGTAGTTGTGGGCGTTCTCCCGCCCGAGCTGCTCGAAGATCGGCGGCGCGAGCAGCTCCGGCGCAGGGTTGTCAAACGGTGGCGACGTCGCGGTCATTCCGCCGGGGCCGATACCCCAG
>JAJCXS010000077.1 GCA_029263335.1 Acidobacteriota bacterium
TCATGTGCTGGTGGTCATGATGACTGCCTATGGGACGCGGAGGACAGCGGTCGAGGCCGTTCGGCGCGGCGCTTATGACTTCTTCACCAAACCCATCAAACTCGATGAGCTGCGGGTGGTGATGGCTCGCGCCCTCGAGCGCCGCCAGCTGGTTCGCGAGGTCGGTCGGCTTCGCACACGGCGGGCCAGCGACGCAGCGTTCGGTGGACTCATCGGCAAGTCGGGAGCGATGCGTGAAGTATTCGACACTTTGACCAAGGTGGTCGAGGCGGACACGACGGTCTTGATCCTCGGCGAGAGCGGTACTGGCAAGGAGCTGGTAGCCGAGGCTATCCATACCAAGAGTCACCGGCGCGACGGTCCCTTCGTAAAGTTGAACTGCGTAGCCATACCGCAGACGCTGCTCGAGAGTGAGTTGTTCGGTCACGAAAAGGGAGCGTTTACAGGCGCGCATGAACGCAAGGTGGGCAAGTTCGAGCTCGCCAATGGCGGCACGATCTTGCTCGACGAGATCGGCGACATGAGCCTCGACACGCAGGCCAAGATCCTCAGGGTCCTGCAGGAGCGCGAGTTCGAGCGCGTCGGTGGAGTGGGCACGGTCAACGTCGACGTGCGCATTGTTGCCGCAACCAATCGCGATCTGGCTCAGGATGTTCGCGCCGGACGGTTCCGTGAGGATCTCTACTTCCGGCTGAACGTCGTGACGGTGAAGCTGCCCCCCCTGCGCGAACGGCCGGTAGATATCCCGCTGCTGGCAGAACACTTCATGCAGGAGTTCGCCGAGGACCAGGGCAAGTCGCTGGAGCGCATCGCGCCAGGCGCTGTCGATGCGATGTGCGAGTTCGAATGGCCGGGCAACGTCCGCCAGCTACGCCACGCCATCGAGCGGGCGGTCATATGGAGCGAAGGCGAAGAACTGGATGCCGACGACCTTCCCAGTGAGGTCCTCAGCGGATCCGTCGTTGCTGCCAGCGCACTGCGCACGGGCACCGACGACACGTTGCCCGACACCATGGAGCGCATCGAGCGCCGTATCCTCATCGACACCTTGCGCGGCGCCGGTGGCGTTCAGGCCACGGCCGCCCGCCGCCTGGGGATTTCCGAGCGTTCGATGTGGCACAAAGTGAAGAAGCACGGCATCGATATCGATCGCCTCAAGGGCTGACGCTTCGAGGCGACAGGGCCCCGCGGACGGCGCATCCCCCACGGTGTGTAGGGGTTCCTACAATTCTTGTAGATAGATCGTTAAGTCTCTATTTTACTGTGACTTACAGCGATTCGCGTGGCGTAATCGACGCCTGGCAGCAGCGCGTCCTCCCTGTCTGTAGCTACTGCTCGTGGCCACCCGTGACCCCAGAGGCCCCTGTGAGCGCCTCGGTCGAAATTTCTTAAGGCTCTATTTTCGAGTCACTTAGGGGCGTTCGGAGCGCGGGTCTGAGCGCTCGCGGCCGTGCCCGCCGTGTTTTGGCACGGGGGTTGCTCTTATGACTGGCCGTCGGCAAGGCGCCGGCGCGTGCTCCAACAACCAGCAAGATCTTTCACCTCCCATAACCCGCATGAAGGGAGTTTGACGTGCAGAAGCTCTACACAACCGAGACGCTCGGTGAGCTGCTCCAGGTGTCGCCGCGTACGATTCGACGCGAGCGCAAGGAAGGGCGGCTGCCCTTTGTCCGTGTTCGTGGCCAGATCCGCTATCGCGAAAGCGATGTGAGGGCGTACCTGGAACGCAACGCCAGCTTGTCCGCCGAGGGCACCTTGGCGTCGCAGGCCAGCTGGGCCGATCGCTAGATCAGGTCGCTCCGCGACCGATCTCGAGACGACACGAATCCGCCCGCAACGGTGACAGGAGGCGAGGATGCTGGGCCTATATACAACAGAGACGCTGGCAGACTATCTGCAGGTTTCGCCGCACACGGTGCGCCGCGAGCGTGAAGCTGGCCGGCTGCCATTTGTCCGCATACGCGATCTGATCCGGTATCGACCCGAAGATGTCGAAGCCTACCTGGAATATCAGGCGCAAGACGGTCAGGACATGCGGACTTTCACCACGGCCAAGGTCGCCGCGATTCGATGACGCTTTCGATCGAGCCCTGCGGGGTAATCGCTCGGATCGGCAGAGGATCGATCGAAGGAGGCACTCAGTGTTTCGTCAGGAAGGTATGACGTTGGTCGAGGTAACGGTGCTCTTGGCCGTTATCGGGATCCTCGTCGGACTCATGACGACGGCCACCGGCGACCTGCTCGGGCAGTCGCAGACGGTGCGGACACACGAGGACGTGGAGTACATCGGCCGCGCCATTGGCGAGTTCTACGCCGACAACGGCTTCTTTCCCCGTACCGTCGATTCCATCGCGGGTCGCTCCGGGACGATGGAAATCGGATCACTGGTAAGTGACGCGCCGTTGCCGGGCACGACGACCTCGACCGGTCTGTGGACCGAGTCGCAGATCAGCTCGATGGCCGGGCAACTCGTTCGCAACGAGGTTGGCTATCGCGTGCGCGATACCTCGCGACGCGCCGGATGGAACGGCCCGTATGTATCGACGGCGATCCGGGACGACGCCTGGGGACACGCCTACATGGTGAATGTCTTCTGGCTCGATCAGCGGGACATCGTACAGGACGCCGACGGCACGAAGCTCGGGGCGGTCTGGGTGATCTCTGCTGGGCCCAACGGGGTCGTCGAGACGCCTTTCTACCAGGCTCGCGACAACGCTCGTCTGTACGGCGACGACATTGGACATCGACTGCAATGAGAAGAATGGACAAGCTCAACAATCAACGTGGCTTTACGCTCGTCGAGGTGTCCATTCTCCTCACGGTTGTCGTGATTCTGTCGGCGACGATCGCGCCCGTGATGAGTGGCGCGGTAGCTTCCGCGCGCCTGAGCGCCGCTCGCACCGAGATGGCTGCTATTTCAAGCGCGCTAAGGGCCTTTCTAGACGATATCGGCTGCGTGTTCGTGCCACAGAACCAAGGCGATGGCGAAACCCGCTCCTCGCGCGGTGGCCGGGCGCGCGGCGACACTCTGGTCATCGCGCCGATGCAATCGGCTCCCGTTCAGCCGCCCAGCAGTGCCGGCTCCAATTCGCGCGCTTTCAGCGCCGCGTTGGGCGCTTCCGCCTGCAGTGCGGAGAACGTATGTACGGGTGACGCCGTCGAGATTCTGATCAGTGCCGGCGACATTCCGGCGCTCGGTCCCGAGGGCGACGACTTTTGGGTCGACCCGCCGGACGGCGAGTGGGTCGACTTTCTCGAGTACTACCTGATTTCGAACACCCCCGGCGACGATGCCGGGCGGCGGTTCCCGACGCTCGAAGATTGCGGGGATTTGATTACCGATCTCTTCAGCGGTGTGCGGGCATGGCAGGGCGCCTACCTCAACGTTGGTGCCGGCGACCCGTGGGGTAACCGCTACGCGATCAGTACGCATTTGCTCACCCAGACAACGGGTGAGGACGTCGTGATCTTGTCGGCTGGTCCCGATCAGGAGATCGACTCGCAGTTCTATATGGATGGATTCGTGCCCGGCGACGATGATCTTGCGCTGATCTTCTCGACAGGCCCCACCGAGGTACCAGGTCGATGAACCGTAACGACTCAGATCGCAGGGCAGGGAGACGACTGATGTTCGACATGAAGATCCGAGACCACCGGGGCTTCACCCTGGTGGAGGTTTCGATCATCGTGATGTCGCTGGCGATTCTTTCGTCGATCCTGTTGCCGCAGATCGGCGTGTTCTTGCGCGACGCACGATTCGCTCGTGCCCGCGAGGACGTCGGGGCGATCGGTGTCGCCATGATGCAACTGCTCAAAGATACGGGCGAGAGTTCGTTCCACGCTGCGCCACAAGGAAACTGGCGCTCGCCGCGCCGGTTCACCGAGAGCGACGGGCAGCCGGTGGGCCTGCTGATCGGAGACGGCGACACGCCTGACGGACGCGACCGCTTCTACGACTGGCGCACGCCGCTCGGCAGCACGGTCTCCAACGCGGGCACCGACTTTGCCGATGTTTGGGTGAACGGCGGTATCGTCGATACCTTCGCCAACCACTTGATTCAGAACCATCCTGCCGATGTGGGGCATGAAGGTGGCGCGGGCGAGGCGTGGGAACGCTATCGCACGCCAGCCGACATGGTAGGTGGCGATTTCAGCTCCGGAGTGCCTGGTGGGCTGCAGTTCGACGGTGCCGCGGGCCAGGGGTTCAACTCTGAGTTCGCCTGGCGCGGTCCGTATCTCGACGCCGTGCGGCCCGACCCCTGGGGCAACCGCTACATGGCCAACGTTCTGTGGCTGACGATGCCGCAGGGCGCTGATTCCTCGGGCTTCATTCGCCCGGTCATCGTGCTCTCGGCTGGCCCCGATGAGGAAGTCGATACCCACTTCGACTCGGTCGGCGGCTTCATGCTCGGCGACGATGACATCGCTTATCCCGTTTCGTACGGATCCCTTCGTTAGAGCAACACCGATGATGATCTCTCGCACCTCCAACAACAGCGACCTGGCCCGGGCGCGGCGCGGCCGGCGGCGGCACGTCGACACGCGTGGCTTCACGCTCGTTGAGGTGACCATCATCTTGATGGTGCTGTCCGTGCTGAGCCTGATCCTGTTGCCGAGCATCGGGGCCTACCTTCGCGATGCGCGACTGGCACGGGCGAGAGGCGATCTCAACACGATTCACGCGGCCGTTGTTCGCTTTCTCGAAGACACCGGTGAGGGCGTTTTCCGCTGCATCGGCAACGGCAACCGCAAGACCTCTGACGGTGGCCCCGACGATCCGTCGAGTCCCGAACCGTTCTACACGCTCGACATGCTCATCTCCGACGGCGACACGCCCGACGGCGGCGACATCGGCGATGGTTGGAAGTGGCGCGAGCCCTGGTCCGGCCATCCGGTGGACACCCTGGCCAATCACCTCGTGCAGAACACGCCCGGAAACAA
>JAJCXS010000078.1 GCA_029263335.1 Acidobacteriota bacterium
CTGTTCGAGCGCCGCGCGTTTGCGCAGCAACTCCAGATCGTCGACCATGCGTCGCATCGTGAACGCGCCAGGATCGTCTGCGCCGTCCGAGTAGCCGCTGCCGCGCTGGTCGTAGAAGAAGAGCTGCTGCGTCGTGCCTACCGTTTCGATGAGTGGCTCGCGCATGTATCGACTTCCCAGCCCCGGCGACCCGTGCACCACGAAGAGGGGTTCGCCCTCGTCCAGGCCAGCGCGAAAGACCATGAGCCGCGAGCCCGCAATCGAGGGGCGGTCGGTGCGACTCTGGGCGATGTCGCCCAACGGGGGGTAGATGGTCGGCCGTTCGGACGGCGCGGCCCAGCGGCCGGCGGCAATCTGCGCCTCCTGATACTCGGTCCAAGACATCGGACGAAAGTCGCTCGGCGGAACCATCGTCCATGCGCCCTTCGCGGACCCTCTACGCAGCTGCACCCACAACAGCATGTCGAGCCCTTCGGGCGCGTCGCAACACTCGCGCCGCACCCGCACCAACCTGCCGTCCCCGAGCCATGCCCAGAAGGTGGGGCGCTCGGGATTGTCGGCAACCACGGTCAGCATCTGATCTGCCCGCAACGCCAGGTTGCCGGTGCTGTCGAGCTCCAGCTGGCGATCTTCGGCCAGCTTGTAGAAGGCCACCGTCTCGATGTAATCCGCGCGCACGCGCGCCTGCCCGGGTCGCCGCACCGCCAGCAGGTAGTCGTCAGACTCGAGTGCCTCGCCCGCGGTCAGCTGAACCAGGCCCACGATGCCCGGCGAGGCCGGCGCAGCGAATGCTGGCCACGCGGGATCGTCGGCCAACGGTGCCACGAGTCGGTGCCAACTCGCCGGTTTGAAGGCAAAGTCGGCGGGGGGCGGTTCGGCATCAACAACGATCGGCCTGGCGCTTCTTTCCAGATTGCCGCGCCTGGCGATGTCGCGAACCTCGTTGATGTCCTCCAGGTAGTCGGCGGCCCACAGGTCGCTGGCGGGAATCAGCGCGGTATCCGGCTCGGCCGCCGAGAACGTCAGCAGCGCCACCCCGACCCAGTGGGCCAGATCGCCGCGCGTGCTGCCGGGACGTCGCTGGCGTAGGGCGCCAAATAGCGACGGCATCTCGCCCCGGACCTGTCGCAGAGCCTGGTCGAGCTCCGCCACGTCGGCGATTTCCGCCGCCGCCATCACCGCGCGCAGATCGGCTACGTCACCGGGCGCCTCGGAGAGCCAACTTCGATCGCGCGCCGCGTCGCCAACCGCCTCGGCCGTGGACGATGTCATTAGCCATTCGGTCAGCTCGTCGGCGGCCGGAGCGGTGGCCGGCGGGTTCGCGCAGCCCGCCAACACGAGTCCGGCCACCACCACTGCCCATGATCGTCTGCGCACGCTACCGGCCTCCGTACCGTTACGGACGGTCGTACGCCATCACTCGCCCACACCATGCGCGGGTACGTTCGCGGCCTTGTCCCAGCTTCAGCTCGTCGTGGAAATACTGCGCAATCGGATGCTGCGCCGCCTTCGCCTCCGGCAACATGCCGTAGGCAACAAACGGGGCCGCGGTGATGTCGACAAAGCTCATCGTGTCGCCCATCAGAAACTCGTGGCCTTCGAGCCGCGCCTCGAAGTCGGCCGTGCGCTCATTCAGCAGCCCCGAGGCCTCCTCCCCCACCGCTGGGTCGCGCTCTCCCGACATGAACTGGCTGAACACCATGTTGGCGGGCTCGTTGATGTTCTGCAGAATCCACTTCTCCATCCTGTTGGCCTCCATCATCGCGGGCCGATCGGCAAAGAGCAGCTTGGGAGTGTCCGGAAAGTTGGCCTCCAGATAGCGCATGATGCCCGCGGAGTCGGGCACGACGACGTCACCGTGGCGGATCACCGGCGTAAGCGGCTGCCCGGAAGCCTCCACCACCCGCGAACGATCGTCGTCTACCGGGATATCGACGCGCTCGAACGCGATTCCCTTGTAGTTGAGCGCGATGCGCGCCTTGACGTTGTTGGGTGAAAGCGCCAGGTCGTACAGCACCACGTCGGTCATGGGTGGATCTCTCCGATGTCGTTGAATCTCTCGCGCTTGTCGTCGAGGATTCGGGAGTTGGCTATCCGATCACGATCCGAGGGTAGCAGCCCGGACGGAGCAGTTTCGAGTACGGCGGAGCATCTGGCTGGGCGAGTGCCCCGCACCGGGCGACGCGCGGTCAGTCCGCCCGCAAGGCCGTCACCGGGTCGAGCCGTGCCGCGCGCCACGCCGCCGCCAGGATAGCGAGTAGCGCCACCGCCATCATCAGGGCGGCAGACGAGAGCAGGGTCGCGGCGTCGTCGACCGCGACGCCGAACAGGAGTGTTTCGTCGACCCACCGGGCCACGACCACGTAGCCCGCCATACCGACCGCGGCGCCAAGCACTAGCCTGCGAACCCCCCGGTCCAAGAACAGACGCAGCACCCTCCCGGCGTCGGCACCAACGGCCATGCGAACGCCGATCTCGTGTGTACGTGCGGCGATCCAGTACGTCACTGTGGCGTAGAGACCGAACGCGGCCAGGCCGATCCCGGCGAAGGCGAACGCGGAGAACAACCATGCCAGCAGCCGCGGCTGGGCCAGTTCACCGGCCACCCGCTGGTCCATGCTGCGAACGTCGAACACCGGCATGGTCGGATCGACTCGGCGCATTGCCTCGCGAACCTGCGGTACCAAGGCCAGTGGATCTCCCTCGACCCCCATCACGAAGTACTTCGGACGGATGTTCACCTGCGCCATCGGTCGGTACATTTCCGGCACAGGATCGTCGCGCAGATCGTGTCGCAGGACGTTGGTTGCGACGCCGATGATCTCGATGGGCCCGTCTTCTCCAACGGAGATCAGGCGCGACCCGATCGCTGGCCGCCCCGCCAGATGCTCGGCTACGAATGCCTCGTTAACGACACCGACCAGCGGCGCCTCCGCTGCGTCCTCGGTGCCAAGTAACCGCCCCTGCAGCAAGTCCAAGGACATCGACGACAGGTAACCCGGCGAGACGTTGAGATAGGTGGCAAAGAAGCGTTCACTCTCTGGCGCTCCTTCGAGGCTATAACCCACGCCAAAGGTTATTGAATCAGCCAGCGCCAGGAAGTTCCCGGCGCCAGCGCTCGATACCCCGGGCAACGCCTCCAGCTCGTTAACCGTCCGGTCGACGAACTGCTCCACCTCTACCCAGTTCGGATAGGCATGATCGTCGATCGTCACGGCGAAGGTGAGGGTTCGCCGCGAATAGCCGGCATCGACTTGCTGCAAGGCCGAATAACTACGCACCAGCAGTCCGGCGCCGGCGGCCAGCACCAGTGCAGCGCCGACCTGCAGCACCAGCAACGTGTCGCGAGGGCGACTGCGGTCCGAACCCAGCAGTTCCCTCGTCGAGCCCGCACGTAGCGCGGAGACGAGATCGGGCCGGATGACGGCGAGCGCAGGCAACATGCCGGTAACTACGGCGCTGATCCCGGCCAGCAGCGAGGCGAACGCCAGCATCCGCCAGTCCAACCCGAGCGTCTCGGCGCGCGGCAGGGCAATGTGCTCCGCTGCGCGCAATGCGCTCAGGGCCCAGGTGGCCAATGCCGCACCGATCGCACCACCGGCGAGCGCCAGCAGTAGGCTCTCCGACGCCGCCTGCTGAATGAGGCGCCGTGATCCCGCCCCGATGGCGGAAATTACCGCATACTCGCGTTGCCTCCACCGCGCTCGCGCCAGCATGAAATTCGCCAGGTTGGCGTTGGCCACAACCAACACCAGCAGGGTCGCCGCGAACAGCAACCAGATGGGCGCCCGAACCGACGCCACGAGCGCATCGTGCAGCGACAACAGGCCGAGTTCACTCCGGCCGTACGTACCATCGCCAAACTCGGACTTCAGCCAACTCTGAAACGACGCTACTTCCGACGCCGCGGCAGCAGCATCGACGCCGGGTCTCAGTCGCCCCATGACCCGAAAGAACCGCGCGCCACGAACCAACATGTCGTCGATCGCGTAGCCCATGGGCACCCAGATATCGGGCGTCGCGGGAACCTGGGCTCGCGATGGCACGATGCCGACCACCTGGTAGGGCCGCCCGTTGATGGAGACCTCGCGATCGAGCACCTCCGGGTCGCTGTGCCATTCGCGCCGCCAAAAACGTTCACTCAGCACCGCGACGTGCGGGTTGGCGGCAGTCTCCTCAGCAACGAAGGCTCGGCCAAGGACCATGTCCGGGCGCAAAACGGTGAAGAAGTTCGGCGACACCTCGGTAACCCCGGCGCGAACGGCATCACCCACTCCGGTCACGTTGACACTGGCCGCGAACGGGTAGTACGCGGCGAGCGCCTCGAACGTGCCGGCCACGTGGCTGTGCCAGTCGAGGACGTCGTCGGCATTCCGAGCAGGGCCTGACCTCAGCGAGAACGGGGCGTCTTCGATCAGATAGAGCTGCTCGGGGTTCTCCAGTGGCAGCGGGCGCAACAGCACCGCGTCAACGACTGAGAACAGCGTGGTCGATACGCCGATGCCGATCGCGAGCATGAGAACTGCGCCGGCCGTGAACGCTGGCCGCGCGCGCAGGGCCCGATAGCCACCACGCGCGTCATGTACCAGTCCCGAGAAGCTCTCGGAGCGCCGCATGGCACGATGCCGCCGCAGGCGCACCTCCCGTCCGCTGCGGTAGTAGCTCTGCGGGTCGCCAAAGCGCCGCCGCGCTTCCGTCTGTGCCTGTTCCGACCCCAGACCGCGCTCCAGCCCTTCCTGCACCAGGGCATCGAAGTGCCCCTGCTGTTCCTCGCGCACCTGCCGATCGATGCCAATTCGGGTCTCCGCACTGTCCGCGTTCGAGCCGCGCTGCCACCACCTGGCCATCAACTATCCTCCAGCCACTTTGGCGACGGCACGGGAGAAAAGACGGAACGCGTCGCGCTCATCGGCCAGCCGACGTTTCCCGGCAGCGGTGATCTTGTAGACGCGCACCCGACGCTTGTTGTCGTTCGCACCCCACGCCGCCCGCACCCAGCCGCTCTCCTCCATCCGGTAAAGCGCCGGGTAGAGCGACCCTTCCTCGACACTCAGCGCCTCGCCACTGCGCTCACGGATCGCACGGGCAATGGCATACCCATGCGCGGGCCCGTCCTCGATCACCGCCAGCAGCAGCAGGTCCATCGCCCCGCGCAGCGACGCCGCGCGTGAATCTCGCCTCGCCATCCGTTCCTCCTACTTCCGACTGCCGGATCCTGTAGACCTTTCAACTCAATACATAGAACACTATGCATAGAGATATTGTCAAATAACGCCGCGCATCAACCGCACGGTTGCCCCTCGCAAACGTCGCGGGCATCGAGTTCTCTATACAGAACCCCACTGACACGGAACGGTCGCAACTACGCCTGGAGGGCCCATGTGGATTGACCCGCGCCTTGCAGTTCTTCTCATGCTCACGTCTGGCGCCATCGTGGAGGCAGCCTGCGAAACCGAGCCATCGGCTGTTGCCTCCTCCCAAGCCGTGGTGGAGCGCTTCACGGTCGACGGCGTAGAGACCGTGCGCAACGTTTCGGGGTCGGAGTGGGGCGAGGTACGGCTCGAGCTGATCGCCGAGATCGGCAGCGAGGAGTCCGAGGACTACATGTTCACGATGCCGAGCGGAATCTGGGCCACCGAGGAGGCGGTGTTTGTCGCCGATTTCAGGCTGGGGCTCCGCTCGTACACACGGGAAGGAGCGTTCATCCGCCGGTATGGTCGCCATGGCGAAGGGCCCGGAGAATACGCTGAGCTGTTCTCTACCGCGGTTCTCACCGACGGGCGCGTCGTGGCCCACGGCTTCGAGAAGATCGTCTTCTACGAGCAGGACGGTACTTTGAACGAGGAGTGGACGATCCAGCCCGTGGCGGGAGGCAACACGCACCAGGGCGGCCCCTTCGTGATCACCCGTGATGAGCGGATCTTCCTGAGAGTACAGCACCGCGAGAGTGCCACCTCTGACTTCCGCGAGGCGAAGGAAGGATACGTGCAGGCAGGTTCCACCGGCTGGGCGGGCGAGTTGCTGCCCGTGCAGCGGCCCGTGGTCGACTCCTCCTCGGTAACGGTGCCCTGTCCGAATGTCCCCGGCGAGTGCTTCCTCTCCATACCGCACCGGCCATACGGCGCGGTGATGCTAACCCCCGACATGAAATGGGTGTCGGGCTCCACGGATCGCTACCGACTCGAGATCGAGGATCCCGATGGCTCACTCATGGTGATCGAGCGGTTCGAACAACCCGTGGTGCTGACTCCCCTGGAGCGGCGCTACCACGAGGCCACCATCGAAGCGACAGCGCGCCGATCCGTGCCGGGATACGAATTGGACATGGGCCTCCTGCCTGCCACCAAGTCTGCCTTCACGGTCTTGATCGGTGCCCGCGACGGACGCATTCTCGTGGCCCGCGAAGGCAGCAGCCGCTGGAACGCTCAGGAATGCGGCCCGTTTGAGGAATGGGTGCCTCCGGACACCTCCAACAACTGCCTCGAACCGCGGATCTTCGTCGACATCTTCGCCAAGGACGGTCGCTACCTCGGCTATTTTGAACGACCGTCGGATGTTCGCATTCAGTATGGATACTTCGCCGGCAACGAGATGTGGACCTACGCCTTGGGCCCCGACGGCAACCCGCTGGTGCGTGGCTACAAGTTGATGGCTCCCACCGACAGCTAGCTCCAGGCCCGCGACGGCCGCCGCCCCGGAGGGGTCGGGTTCATGGGCTACCGCATGTACGGAGCGCTGCCTGCACGATCGGCTTGGCCCATCCCGGCACCTCGCTGATTGGACACGCGGGCAGCAGGCTGCCGCTCTTGGTGTGAAGGATGAGCAGCGGCTCGGGTTCTTCACCCGCGGTGGGATCGCGCTCGACGCTGTTGTCGAACAGTCGTACCTCGGCGAGGTGAGGCAGGAGCCGGATCAGATTCCGGCGACTGTTGTCGTAGCGGGCGCGGATGCGGTCCTCGGAAATGTCGTGTCCGCCGCGCGCAACTCGCGCGCGCACGCGCGCCAGATGCTGCTGCACCGAGGCCAGGCCAACGTACCAGACCCGCACCGCCATACCGCGCTCGGCGGCCTGCAGCAGTGCTTCGGTGATCGTGTTGCCACCCAGCGTGGTTTCAAAGGCGTAGGAGAGCTGCTGCTCGATGGCCTGCAGGAGCCGATCGCGGCCCGCAACCCAGGCGCGCGAGTTGGCCTCCTGCAGCGACAACTCCGGGCGTAGCTGCAGAATCCGCTGCGTAGCCTCGTCGAGATTGAAGTATTCCGCCCCGGCCCGGCGCAGGGCGGCACCCGCAACACTGCTCCTACCCGCACCGTTGGTGCCGGCGAGAACGACGATCTGCGCGGGGCGCGCCGCAGCGATCAATCAGTGTCGCCTTCGGCTTCCTTCACCGCCGCTTCACCCAATGCGGCCGAGTCCATCTCGAAAAGGGCGTCGAACCCGGCGGCGGCCTCCTCGCTCTGCATACGGGCCAGCATGGCGTCGAACTCACCGGTGAGCTCGTCCAGGTCGGCCGCAGTCTCGTCGGTCAGCTCGCGATAGCGTTCGATCGACACCACGACGGCCGCCGCACGGTCGTGTTTGGTGATGTACACGGTCTCGCCGCGACCCGCCCGCCGCAGCACACGGCCGAAGTTGTTCTGCGCCTCGGTGGCGGTCAACGCACTGGCATCGAGCCCAGTCCCGCGCCCGGCCACATCGCCCGCTCCACTAACACTCATGCGGAGATCCTCCTCACGATGGCCGCAAGTCTTCTGTCTCTCGGATCATCTCCATAATAGCTAATTTAGCTATTTCATATCAACAAGGAAGACAAATCGCTCACAGCTCGTAACAACGCCCCACGGCCAGTTTTCTAAGAAGATATGGCTCAAACCCACGAAGAACCGGATTGGATGCCGATGCCGAGCCGATCACGCACTGCTGATTTCGGCAGGATCAAGCGATGAAACGTCGACCCACTCGTCGTGCGCCCGTACTCGTCGCCGCGTGCCTGGTAGCCGCCATCGTTGTACCGGGCGATGGCAGCGCTTCGAGCCTGCAGGAGACCTGGGCGGGCACCATGGAGGAACACGAGGGTGCGATCTGGGTCACCAACCCGAGCGAGCCGCTATGGCCGGATGACGGCGAGCCTCGTTTCGAGCTGGAACTGGAGCAGGTATTCGGTGCGGACGAGGCGCCGGAGGAGGCGTTGCTAGGAAACGCAGCCTGGGTGACGGTGGACGACTCAGGCCGCGTGTACGTGGTCGATGGCAAGGCGAGCGAGATGGTGGCGTTCGCCCCCGACGGGACGTTGCTGTGGCGCGCTTCAGGCCCCGGCCAAGGACCTGCCGATATCGAGGGGTTGAACGACCTCGCCTGGGACGGCGCGGACAACCTCGTGCTGCTGAATCAGTCCGGCACGCGTCTCGACACATGGACTACCGACGGCACTTACGTGGATTCGTTCAGCCTCTCCGAGGTCTCGATCAACAGAGCGCGCATGATTCGTTTCATCGACCCGAACACGCTCTACCTCGTCGACAATGGGACGGGTGAAATGCGCAGCTACCGCCTCGCCGGCCGACCCGCCTGGAGGCTTGATCGATCCGCGGAATTGTCCACGTCGTGGACCGACGAGATTCCAGTTCTCTCGAGGTTCTTCGCCGACATGGAGATTCGAGGCGATCTCGTTGTGCTCGGCAGCGTCTTCGCCCACGAGTTCAACGTGTTCAGCCTGGATGGAGAGCCGGAACGTAGAGTGATGCGACCCGAGACGGGCTTCGTGCCGTCTGTGAGCGAAGGGACACAGTGGTACCGCGGATTCGGTTACCTGCGCGCGCCGGTTCGGCTTGTCGACGGCAAGTGGCTCACCGGGGCCCAGTGGCCCTCCAATGTCACGAACCCTGTCGCCGCCGCACGGAGAGACAGGCAGGGCGAGCGACTCTCTCTGGAGACGCACGTCGAATTGGAACTCTACGACCCGGAAGGGCGCTGGCTGACGTCCATGTCGTGGGAGCACCCCGACACGCCCGGATTCGGGCAGCTGGCGGCCGTCGGACGCGACGGCAAGCTCTACACCTCCGCGATGGATCCGTTCCCACAGGTGAGGCGCTACCGCGTGATACTGCGCCCGCCGGGCGGCACGCCAGAGTCAGACCGATGAGGCGCACGCTTCCTGCCTGGGTCGCGGCAGCGCTCGCGATCGGATGCATGGGGACAGGCTGCCGCGGAACCTCGCATCCCGCGACGGCATGGACCGGCACCATGGAACAACGGGACGGCGCGACCTGGGTCACGAACCCAGCCGAGCCGCTGTGGCCCGAGGATGGATCGCCGCGACTGGAATTTGAACTGGAACAGGTGTTTGGTGTCGACGAGGAGCCCGAGGAGGCGCTGCTGGCGTCCATTCGTGACATCGCCGTCGATGACGCGGGCCGTGTCTACATCCTCGATGAGGGTGACAACCGGCTGGTAGCGTTCGCGCCGTCCGGTGAGGTCCTGTGGAGCGACGGCCGCCCCGGTGAGGGGCCCGGTGAGATCGAGGAGCCCGCGAGTCTGGTGTGGAACGGCAGCAACCGCGTTCACCTGGCAAACCAGAACGGCATGCAGATCGACACCTGGAGCACGGATGGTGAGTATCTGGACAGTGTGCTGCTCGCGGATGTCGGAGTCGGCAGGGTATCAACCCTCGGCTTCGTTCCGCCAGGCACGGCTATCCTGCTCGGATTTCCTCGAACTCAAACTCAAGGACACACTCTGGCTGCGGACAAGGATTGGGCACTGGGCAAATCGTTCATGTTGGCCGCAGCCAAAGATGTCCCGCAGCCGGCCGGCGCGTCCGTCGGAGCCGATTCGGCAATTGCCGGAGAGTCCATCGTCTTCGGCAACGTCTTCGACCATGAGTTCCGGACGTTCCACACCGACGGCCGTCCAGACCTCGTCGTCGCCCGAACGGGAACCGACTTCATACCGGCGGCGATCGATCTCGAGCGCGGCGCCGTCGGTTCGCTCGGGAGTGTCGGTGCCCCAGCGCGCCTGGCCGACGGCAGCTGGCTAGTCCACGCGCACTGGCCCACGAACATCAGCGACCCGATTCTGTACCTGCGGCGCGCGTTGGCCGGTGAGCGCGTCCGTGTTGAGCGACACCACGCCATCGATCTCTTCGACGCCGAGGGCAGGTGGTTGACCGGCCGCACCTGGGACCACCCCGACCGGCCTCCGTTTGGGTATCTCAGGTCTATCGGACCCGACGGGAAGGTCTACTCGTTCGTCGCTGACCCGTTCCCTCAGATCCGCCGCTACCGCCTGGTAGTGCGCCCGCCGGGATAGCCGCGCAGCAGGTCCGTCGGGTCCGTGCGGGCGGCTGATCGCGCCGCGGTGGTGGCCACCAGGGCGCATACCGCGACGAGCGTGGCGACGGCTGAGGCCAGGATGAACGGGTTGCCGGGCGACACGGCCTCCACGGCGTTCGCCAAAGCCGGGCCCATCATTAGACTCAGTGTCGCGCCGAGGGTTCCGCCCACGAGCCCGAACGCGAGCCCCTTGCGCAGGCCGGTGCCAAGAATGTCGCG
>JAJCXS010000079.1 GCA_029263335.1 Acidobacteriota bacterium
AAAATCGGCCACCGTCGTGATCCCCGTGCGCGCGGCGATCACGGCCGCTTCGCCGATCTGCAACGTCGCCCGAATGTCGCGGCCGAGCTCGTGGCTGGGCTCGGGCAGGTGCACGAGCGTCTGTCCATGGGAACCGACGCAAGCGACGTCTCGCGCGTTGACACCGGCCGTGGCCATCACTGTGAGCGCCGCCTCGGCGAACAGCTCGCCCAGCAACATGTTCAGCCGCGCCACGGCATCCAGGCGCCCTTCGCGCTGGCACCGACGCAAAGCTTCGCGCACATGGGATGGGAACGGAACCGTGGTAAACGCCATCACCTCCGGAGCCAGCGGCGGCTCCGCCTGGTGACGCACGAGCGCGGCATCGATGCCGTCCATCGAGGTGCCGGAGATTAGCCCGATCGACAGCATCATCGTCAGTCGACGTCCTCGGGTGCGCCGAATTCCTTCTTCCACCGGGCCAACAGGTTGAGCGCCTCCAGCGGTGTCAGCGAATCGGCCTGAATGCTGCGAAGACGTGCGGCGAGCGGGTGGGGCTCGGCTTGAAACAGGGCGAGTTGAGGTTCCGTCGGACGGCGCGCCTCTTTGCCTGCTGGCGGTACATGCACGCGGGAGCTGGACTCGAGATCGGCGAGCACATCTTCTGCGCGGGCCACCACCTCCGGCGGCAGGCCCGCCAGACGACCGACATGAATACCGTAGGACCGATCTGCGGCACCAGGTTCGACTCGGTGCAGGAAGAGCACTCCTTCGCCCGACTCATGAACCGCCACGTTGAGGTTCGAGAGGCCGGCCAGCTTGTCTTCCAGTCGTGTCAACTCGTGGTAGTGCGTCGCAAACAGCGTCCTGGCCGCCGCGCTCGCGGTGTCGTGCAGGTACTCGACCACCGCCCACGCAATCGACAATCCGTCGTAAGTACTGGTCCCGCGGCCGACCTCGTCGAGCAGAATCAGGCTGCGATCGGTCGCGTTGTTGAGAATATTCGCGGTCTCCTGCATCTCCACCAGAAACGTCGATGCGCCACGGGCGAGATTGTCGCTGGCACCGACACGCGTGAAAACACGATCGACCACACCGATGCGAGCGTGCTCGGCCGGCACGAAGCTACCCATCTGCGCCAGCACGACGATCAGCGCGATCTGTCGCAGGTACGTCGACTTTCCACCCATGTTCGGTCCGGTGACCAGCTTCACCCGGTGCTCGCCACCATCGAGGTAGGTGTCGTTCGGAACGAATGGCAGGTCTGGACGCAGGGCCTCGACTACAGGATGACGCCCCGCGCGAATCTCCAGGACCCTGCTCTCGTCCACCAGCGGGCGGCACCACCCGTTGCGCGCCGCCGTCTCTGCCAGGCCAGCCAAGGCGTCGATGCTCGCCAAGGCCGCGGCCGTCCGGCGCACCCGCTCCGCCTGCGCCGCAACCATGTCGCGCAGCTCGGCGAACAGTGATTGCTCAAGAGCGGTGATCTTGTCTCCAGCGCCAAGCACGGCCTCCTCGAACTCCTTCAGCTCGGGAGTTATGAAACGTTCCGCGTTGACCAGGGTCTGTTTGCGAATGTAGTCCTCGGGCACCTTGTCGAGATTGGCCTTGGAAATTTCGATGAAGTAGCCGAACACCTTGTTGAAGCGCACCTTCAACGAGCCGACCCCCGTCCGCTCACGCTCCTGCGACTCGAGGCCGGCGATAAATCCTTTGCCCTCGGTCTGCACCGAGCGCAAACGATCGAGTTCGTCGTCGTGACCGGCCCGGATGACATTGCCGGCAGCCAGGGTCGTCGGAGGCTCGTCGACGAGCCGGGCGGCGATCAGCTCGCACACATCGGTACACGGATCGATGCCGTCGCGCAGTTCGCGGCCAAGATTCAGAGCCTCGAGCACGCCGACGCCCGCCTGCACGTCCGGCAGGGCCTCCAGCGATGTGCGCAAGGCGCCGAGATCGCGCGGCCCGGCCGTACCCATCGTGATCCGTGTGGTCAGCCGTTCGAGGTCATGCACACCCTTGAGCGCCTGCCGGAGCCGATCGCGCAGACGCGGGTCCTCCACCAGATGATCGACCACGTCGTGGCGATCCCCGATCGGCTCTGGATCACGCAACGGGCGCAGCAACCACTCGCGTGTACACCGTCCGCCCATCGCGGTCACTGAGCGATCGAGCACCCCGAGCAGCGAGTCCTGGCGACGGCCCTCCTGCCAGGAGCGCGTCAATTCCAGCGAGCGACGGGTCGACGCATCCAGGTGCAGCACGTCATCGTCGCGATACCTACGCATCGTCCGCACATGCCGCAGCGGCGCCTTGTGACTCTCTTCACCGACGTAGCGCAAGAGCGCACCGGCAGTGGCTACCGCCACGGGTTGGCCGGCGAAGTCGAACCCATCGAGACTGCTCACGCCGAAGTGTTCGCACAGGTGGCTGGCGGCCCGCTCGGGGTCCCAATTCCAATCGGGCAAGGGACTCCACGTCTTGACCCCTTCCACCGAGGGCTGCGCCGGGTCATCGGGAGTCAGCCAACTTCGTGCCCCCCCTCCCTCGGGGTGACAGAGCTCACGAGGCGCCCATCGACCGATCTCCTCGCGACAACGAGCGCGCCGATCGGGCCCCTCGAACTGCGCCCCGATGAACTCGCCAGTGGAAACGTCCAGGGCGGCCACGCCTACCGTGTCGCCCCGTTCGCACACGGCAACGATGTAGTTATTCGCACGGCTCTCGAGCAGATCGTCCTCGACCAATGTGCCCGGCGTGAGCACCCGCACGACCTCGCGACGAACCATGCCCTTGGCGGCGCTGGCCTCCTCGACCTGCTCGGCAATGGCGACCTTCTTGCCAGCTTCCAGCAGCTTGGCCAGATATCCGTCGGCCGCATGGTGAGGCACGCCGCACATCGGTGCCTCGTTGGCGCTGCCGCGATTGCGCGCGGTGAGCGTTATGTCGAGAATCGCACTGGCGACCTCGGCGTCTTCGAAGAACATCTCGTAGAAGTCGCCGAGCCGAAAAAACAAGATAGCGTCCGGATATGACGCCTTGATGCGGTGAAATTGCCGCATCATTGGAGAGAGTGTCGCCTCGGCCATCGAACCTCGGTGCAGGGTGGCCATGAACCGCGAAGAAAGAGGAGGGAGATTATCACGCAGCCACACGGCGAATCCGAGCCCCGCCAGGGGTCTGAGATCCGCGCCCAGCTTGTGCTCGGCCTGGATGCCGCGACGCCCCCCGCCAGTGTCGCGTTGGTGCGTGGCAATGAGGAGCTCGCCCACCGGACTGGCCCGTTCGGACCGCTGACCGATGCCTGGATTCTCGCGGCAGTGGAAGAGATGCTGCAGGCGAGCGGCGTGGAGTTTGCGCAGCTCGACTGCATCGCGGCGGGCTGCGGACCGGGCACCTTCACCGGCATCCGCGTGGCACTGGCCGCGGCGCTCGGCCTTGCTGCGGGCAGTGGCGTGCAGGTGTGCGGTATCGGCTCGCTCGATGCTCTCGCAGAAGGGGCGCAAGCCGCGACCGGGCGCGAGCGCTCGCTCGACGTGCTGGCGCTGGTCGATGCTCGGCGGCAGCAGCACTACGCGATGCGCGCCATTGTGGAGCCCACGCCGGTTCACATCACGCCGGTCAGCGGGCCCGAGGCAAACGCAACGGAGGCCTTGATCTCCAACTTGCAGCAGTCGCCTCCGGCGGTATGCGTGGGCGCCCCCGTGGATCTGCCACCAACCGTTCAGGCCGTCGAGGGGCCACCTCTGGCGGTGTCCATCGCACGTCTGGCGGCGCGCATGCCGGCCGACGCTCGGCCTCCTGCCCTACCGAGCTACTTGCGTGCGCCGGACGCTATTCCCGGCGTCTCCCCTCTGCGGCGGCGGCGTCCGCTTTGAGGCTTGGCGAGACGCTGATAGACTACCTGCATCCTGTGAACCGCCAACCATCAGGAGGTGGGCATGGAGCTGCTCGAGACCGAAATTCAGGGTCACCTGTCCGACGAGTCCGAAGAGTACAGGCGACTAGCTGAAAAACATCGGGAATACGAGTTGCAACTCCAGCACATTGCCAACCGAAGGCCGTTTACCCAGCAGGACTGGTTCGAGGAGTCTGTCGTCAAAAAGCGCAAGCTCCTCATCAGGGATCGTTTGCGCACGATGACGCGCATGCCCCTCGAAGTCGCCTAGCGCAGACCACCAGCCCTGCCCAAATCAAATAACGCATCGGGCCTCGTGGCACGGCGCCGCGGGGCTCGATGTGCGTAGTCGGGAGAGCCCGACACCCTTCCTCGCGTCAGATGTCCATTCGCTCCGACTCCCTTCCGTTTGTTCTGCCGCTCGCCGTAGTGACGGTGCTGCTCGCGACCACCGGCAGCTACCTGGCATTCGTAGCGGGATTCGTGACCCTCGGCGTCGCCGCCTTCTTTCGCGACCCGGAGCGCATCAGCAATGCTCCCGATGGAGTGCTGTTGTCGCCGGCCGATGGCCGCGTGCTGGCCGTCCAAGAATCCGACGACGGGCACACGAGGATTACCATCTTCTTGTCGGTGTTCAACGTCCATGTGGCGCGCTCGCCCGCCGCTGGCACACTGACGCGCAGTGCGGCCAAGGGTGGAGGCTTCGCTGCCGCCTTCAGTGACAAAGCGGATAACAATGCGCGCGTGGAGATGACGATCCGCACCCCCGCCGGCCCGGTCGACGTAACCCTTTTTGCGGGTCTGGTCGCCCGCCGGGTGCTACCGTGGGTGTCGGCGCCAACGGAGCTGCGACGAGGCCAGCGCATCGCCATCATCCGTTTCGGGTCGCGCGCTCGAGTCGTGCTTCCCGCCGCCTACGTCGCATCGTTACGGGAAGGTGATAGCGTGCGGGCTGGCGTCACCCCGATCGCACGACGCACCGTGGAGCAGTAAAGACGATGACACCGAGGCCAAACCGCCGATTACGTCGCGGCATCTATGTGCTGCCATCGCTGCTGACCACCGGCAACCTCTTCGCCGGCTATTACAGCATCGTCTCGGCGCTCCACGGCGAGTTTCGCGGCGCGGCGATCGCCCTCGGAATCGCCTTCGTTCTCGACGGCCTCGACGGGCGCATCGCGCGCCTGACCAACACCCAGAGCGAGTTCGGCAAGGTCTACGATTCGCTCGCCGACGTTCTGGCGTTCGGCGCCGCCCCCGCAGTACTGCTGCTCTCGTGGGGGCTGTGGGACCTCGGACGTGTCGGCTGGCTGACGAGCTTCCTGTTTCTTGTCTGCGCCGCCATTCGGCTGGCCCGCTTTGGCGTCAACGACGGCAAGACGGATCTTCGCTTCTTCGTTGGCTTGCCCACGCCCGCCGCCGCGTGCACGGTCGCCGCGCTGGCCTTCTACCACCCGCACGCCCTCGAGTCGCTGACGCTGAGTCGTGCGCTGTTGGCCGGTGTGGTGTTGGTGGCGCTGCTCATGGTCTCGAAGATCCGCTATCGCTCGTTCAAGGACTTCGACCTGCGCCGACGCCAGCCCTATTCCGCGATCGTCATCCTGGCGGTCGTGATCTACCTCATCGCCCTCGATCCTGAGCGCGTTCTGCTCATGATCGCCGCAGGCTACGTTGCCTCCGGCCCGATCGAACGGCTCATCGCCAGGCTCGGGTCGAGCCGCGACAAGGCGCCCGTGGCCTCCCACTCTCATCAGGACCATCCATGAGCGCACGTGCAAACCGAATAGCGATCGTCGGCGCGACAACCGTTCTTGGCACCGACCTCAAAGATCGACTTGCGGCGGCGGGCTACGCGGGCGATGCCGTGGAGTTGCTCGATCTCGAGGAACACGTCGGTCTGCTCACCGAGTACGGAGACGAGGCGCGCGTCGTTCTGGCAGCCGCAGACGCGTCGCTGGAAGGCTTCGAGGTGGTGTGCTTCTGCGGCGGCCGGCAGACCGTCGAACGCTTCGCAGCGCCAGCGGCGGCGGCCGGCACCGCGATCGACTGTACGGGCAACCTGGCCGCCGAACCGGCCACCGTGCTCGTGGATCGGGATGGCTCTCCGGGTGCCACCGGATTGCTGGCCATACCGACGGGCGCCACGCTCATGCTCGCCCAACTGGCCGATGTCATCGATCTTGCCGGCGCTTCGTGCACGGTCACGCTGCCGGCTTCCGAGTTCTCCGACACCGGAACCGAAGAGTTGGCCCAGCAGGCATCTGGCCTGTTGAACCTGGGCGAGATGCCCGACGAGGTGTTCGGCCGCCGACTCGCGTTCGACGCCTGGCCGGACGTAACCCGGCCCGACGGTGCCGCGGGACGTATCCGGCGCGAACTCGAACAACTGGGCGTTGCGGCGCCCGCACTCCATGCCCTGCGCGGATCGATCTTCCACGGCATCACCGCCAGCATCTATGTTCCCGAGCATGATGCGGAAACGCTTGCCGCGGCACTCGAACCGGTTGCAACGATTGGCGCCATGACCGATGACGCGGCGCCCGTGGACTCTCCAGCTCGCGTGGCGGGGCGCGACGGCATACACGTTGGCGAGTTGCACACCGACCCGCGCGGCGGCGCCTGGATGTGGCTACTGCTCGACAACCACCGCGCAACAACAAGCGCCGCACTGAAAGCCATCGACGCCCGTATGGGCCGGCCCAACTAGCGAGTAGCTGGCGGTACGTTCACTCGCCGAGCATGGTGGCGGCGAGGGTGCGGACGTACTCGTCGTCGGCCTCGAGCAATCGCCTGAGCTGTTCCGCGACTCCCTCCGCCTCGGCTGCGAACGCGGCCTCAGCCGCGAGTCGGCGCAGTTCCGCGCCGTTGCCGGAGTCGAAGGCAATCTCCACCAGTGGCCCGACAACGTTCGCCCCGCCCAGGGCGGCGAGCGGCTGCGTTAGAGCCGCGCGGGTACTCTCCGGCAACTCGACATCCTGAATCCGCTCGACGATCAGAGCGGTGGCCGGGCGATGTTCCAATTCCACGAAGCCCGTCGCCGCCAGCGTGACCTGTTCGGGCGAGTCGGAGCCGATGCCCGAGGTAAGTGCCTCGATCGCCGCCTCGCGATCCATACGGATCAACCCGCTAACCGCCGCTTTGCGCACGCCGCGGACGGGATCGGCCATCCGCTCCCTTACCAACGCCACGTCCTCTGGCAAGCCGATCCGCGACAGCGCGTCAATGGCCCACTCCCGCACGGTGGCGTCCACATGTTCCACCGCACGGCGCCAGGTTGGTGCCGCTGCTGGCGAAATCACCTCGGTCTCGAACATGCGATACCGGCTCGAAGCCGCACCGTACTGGCGCGCAACCAGATCGTCGATTACAGCCGTCGTGTGCTTGCCGGCGACGGGAGCTTCGCCGCACGCCACGGCCGCGACCAAGAACAGCACCACCAGCACGCGCCGGGTCATCGCAAACCTGCGGCGACGAGCAGTCCGTCATCATCCAGAGCGTCAGCGAGACGGGCGATGTCACCGGCAAGAGGACGGTCTGCCTCGAGCGGCGGCACCAGCTCCCGCACCCAGGCGTGCACGGCGGCTAGCGCCGGGGCGCGTCTGGCGCCGTCGCGAAACTCGATCGCCTCGGCCGCACACAGCAATTCCATTGCCACCACACGCCGACAGTTGTTCACGGCGAGCCGTGCCTTCCAGCCTCCCCATGCGCCCATGGAGACATGATCTTCTTGATCCGCCGAGGTGGGCACACTGTCGGTGCTGGCCGGCACCGCCAGCGTGCGAGTTTCGGCCACAATCGCCGCCGCCGCCGTCTGCACCATCAGATAACCCGAGCGCAATCCGCCGTCCTGCACCAGAAACGCTGGCAGCCCCGACAGCTGCGGATTGAGCAGGCGATTGATGCGGCGCTCCACGATCGAGGCAAGGTCGGCCGCGGCCATGGCCACGAAGTCGAGCGCGTATGCCACCGGTTGGCCATGGAAATTCCCGCAGGACAGGATGCGTCCGTCAGCCAGCACCACCGGGTTGTCAGTGACCGAATTGACCTCGGTCGCGAAGGTCGAACGCGCCATCGCACAAACATCGTGGGCGGCCCCATGCACCTGCGGCATACAACGAAGCGAATAGCCGTCCTGTACGCGACTCGTCTCTGAATCCACCAACTGGCTACCGTCCAATAACCCGCGGATCTCATCGGCACAGAGACGCTGGCCGGAGTAGGTCCGTAGTTCGGCGATGGCGGGGTCGAAGGGCGCCATCTTGCCGAGCAATGCCTCGAGACTAAGCGCCCCGGCAGCATTCGCGATGCTGCACAGGCGCGAGAGTTCGGCGCTGGACATCACGCCCAATGCGGTCATGACCTGCGTTCCGTTGACCAGCGACAGGCCCTCTTTGGCGTGCAGCTCGAGCGGTTCCAGCCCGGCATGCGCGAGAGCATCCGCTCCGGCCACCACGGTGCCGTCCACGCGCGCCTCGCCCTCACCAATCAACACCAGCGCCAGGTGCGCGAGCGGCGCCAGATCGCCCGAAGCGCCCACCGAGCCCTGCCGCGGAACCACCGGCAACACGTCGGCACGCAGCAGCCCCAGCATCTGCTCCACGACCGCGGGTCGCACGCCCGAGCAGCCCCGGGCCATCACGTTGGCGCGTAGCACCAACAAGGCCCGTACCAGTTCCGGTGCGAGTTCTTCCCCGGTCCCCACCGCGTGCGAACGAACAAGGTTGACCTGCAGCTCGCGCACAGCCGACGACGAGATACTCACTTCGGCAAAGTGACCAAACCCGGTGGTCACGCCGTAGACGGTCTCGCCAGCGGCCACGATCTCATCAACCCGCTGGCGCGAGGCGGCCATCGCCACGCGGGCCCGCTCGCTCAGCTGCACATCGGCTCCCGATGTACGAGCTGCGCGCTCCACCTGCTCCAGAGTCAGCGACAGTCCATCGATTTCGAACACGACACGGGACCCTTATTGAGGCGCGGGCGCGGCCAAGCGGCCGGGGCCAGCAGTCCGCGAGCAAGGTTCAACGGAGCCGCAAGTTAGCACATCGGCTGCTTGTCGGTCCGTCGACCTCTTGCTACGATGCGCCCGTCCTTCCCCCCTCCCGCACCCACGCTTCCTCGTGCGAGCGCGGTGCGCGCTGGAGACATGTTTCGATGCCCAACCTCGCGTTAGTAGGCACCCAGTGGGGTGACGAAGGCAAAGGCAAGATCGTTGACTGGCTCGCCGAGCGATTCGACGTCATCGCCCGATACCAGGGCGGCAACAATGCCGGCCATACCGTCATCTACGACGGCGTAAAACAAGTTCTGCACCTCGTACCCTCGGGCATCCTGAGGCCGGGCAAAGAGTGCATCATCGGCAACGGTGTCGTGGTCGACCCGGAAGCACTCTTCAAGGAAATCGACCGGCTGGAAGAGCAGGGCATCGCCACCCGCGGGCGGCTCTGGGTGTCCGACCGAGCGCATCTCATCCTCCCCTATCACCACGGCATCGAGCTCGGAAGCGAGCAGCGCCGTGGCGAACACGCCATCGGCACCACGAGCCGCGGCATCGGGCCCGCCTATCAGGACAAGATGGCGCGCTCCGGAATCCGCGCCATCGACTGCGTCGACCGTGACGTGCTCGCCCGCAAGGTTCGCGCCAACCTCGGCGTCGTCAACGACTTGCTGCATCACCTCTATGATCGCCCGCCGTTCGACGCCGACGAAATCATCGAGCAGTACACCCACTGGGGCGAACGACTGGCGGAGTATCTGGCCGATACGTCGGTGCGACTGCACACGGCCATGGGCGAAGGCCGCAACATCCTGTTCGAGGGCGCCCAGGGTACGCATCTCGATGTCGATCACGGCACCTACCCGTTCGTCACCTCGTCGAGCGCCACCGCCGGCGGAGTGAGTTCCGGACTCGGCGTAGGACCGAACCGAGTCGACGGGGTCCTGGGCGTGACCAAGGCCTACACAACGCGAGTGGGCTCGGGCCCGATGCCGACGCAACTCGACGACGAGGTCGGCCAGCAACTGCGCGACGTCGGCCAGGAGTACGGCGCCACCACGGGTCGACCACGCCGGTGCGGCTGGTTCGACGGCGTGGCGGCTCGCTACGCTGTCCGCGTGAATGGCTGCGATGTATTCGTGGTCACCAAGCTCGATGTACTCGACAGCATCGACCCGCTGCGAATCTGCGTCGCGTACGAGGTCGACGGCGTCCGCTGCGAGGAAATGCCCGCCAACATCACCAGCGCGACGACCATCACGCCGATCTACGAGGACTGTCCAGGATGGGAAGGCTCGGTCATCGGCGCCCGCAGCCCGGAAGAATTCCCGGCGGAGGCGCGCGCGTACCTGGCCCGTATCGCCGAGGTTTCGGGCTGCCCCATCGGCATCGCCTCCAACGGGGCGGATCGTGAAGCGATCGTCATGATGCCGGATAGCCCGCTCGACGTACTGGTCCCCTAAACGGGTACGGGCAAGATCTTCAGGCGCCGGCCAGCCGCCGCAGGGCAGCCAGATACACGATGGTGGTGATCTTGCCGGTGGCGGGATCTAGTCCGCGCTTCTCCCAGCGCGACACCTGCGTGTAACTGACGCTCGGGATCGCGGCCTCGGGCAGGTCCAGCAACGCCGCCAGTTCTTCGCGCACGCGTTCGCCAAAGGCGGCGCCTGTTTGCTCGCCGCGCAGTTCGCGAACCTGCGCTCCGGTCATGTTTTGCATCGGGGACTCTGCCATTGGATCTCCAAGTTGGGAAGCATGGCCATTTTATTGGGTTAGCACAACCAACGAGAAACATTTACCCCGCAAAGAGTGCATTGCCGAGCACAGCAACGCGCTGTACCCTTCGTGCGGGCCGTTAGCTCAGTTGGCAGAGCACCGGCCTTTTAAGCCGGGTGTCCAGGGTTCGATCCCCTGACGGCCCATGTCAGCATCCGGCAAAAAAGTAGGCTCTGCCACGCGGATCTTCCGGGTGGCCCCATCGTCTAGTCAGGCCTAGGACACCGGCCTTTCACGCCGGCGACACGGGTTCGAATCCCGTTGGGGCTACTCCTTTTTCCTGCGATGCGTGGACCGCCGTGCTGACGCGGGGTGGATACCCCGACGTGCCGCAACGGTCGTCGCCCGAGGGTTTCTCCACCCACCGTGCCCACGCGTCCTGGCCGAGAACTCGGCTGCGCACTGCAGGCGACATTGCTCTACGCCGGGGTATCCACCCCGCGAGCACCACCGAGGGCAATCCTCGCGGAACACGTAGGCTACCTCTACGGCCGCACCATTGGGCCGTCCGCTAGATGCCTTAGCCGCCGCAGCGCCATGGTCTCGGACAGCTTGATGCGCGGGCCGGACAGCTCACCGATCGCGCGCTCGATCCCCTGCCGCTCGTCGGACAGGCGTGCCGCTTCCCTCCTCGAAGGTGTCTCTGTCGATCGCCGCGCGATAAATGTACGCATCCCGCAGTCGCTCGATCTTGCCTTCGACCGCATCATGTCGACGGCGCAGCATCGTCAGTTGCGAGCGTGATTGCTCGGTCTCGGTGCGCATTGCATCGAGTGCCGCCATTCGAACCAGCGGCATCGCGTGGGCGCTGATCGTCAGGTTGCTTAGCCGGCGCCCGAAACTCTCGTGTAGCCGATCGGTGGGTACCGGTTTCTGACGGCAGTCGGGACAGTGGTAGTAGGCGTACCGCTTCGCCGTGTGGCTGCGAGATAGCGACCCGGTCAGCGGCCGCTGGCAGTGGGCGCAGAACGCGAACCGTCGCAGCGGGAACTCCGGCCGCACGATCGTGCAGCGCCGCGAGCCTCGGCCGGCCAGCTTCGCCTGTACTCGATCCCACGTCGCCTACGGCACGATGGCCGGGAACGCTGCAGGCACATCCAGGGACGACGATGCGACCGGCGTACACAGGACGAGTAGTATTGGCAACTAACCAACACACACGACGTGGAGCGCGCGGCGACGGGCTCGGTCTACGTTCCGGAGATCGATCTGGCGCTCTGTCTAGGTCGCGGGAGGGAGGCCGGCGCAGTGAGTGTCCGTACGCGACCAGAGCAAATCGTCGCCTTCATAGACGAAAAGCTGCCGAGCCTGGTTGCGGCGGCCTACGTCGATCGCACCCACGAGAAGACCGTCCGCTCGCTCCTAACTCTGTTGACTCGATGGGACGAACGCGGCCTTAGCCCGAACACCGCGCACGCCTACCTTATCGCCCGCAGCGAGTGCGACGCGGCTGTACGCAACTGGGACACTGCTCCGCGACGTGCGATGCAAATCTCGGGCGACGTGATCTTGGAGATCAAGCGGGCCGCAGCGGAAGCTGCGGCAAATCCGCCTGAAGATCCGCTCGCTTTCGTTAGGAACGACGACAGCCGCGACAGAATACGCGAAAGCCTCGACCAGGCGGAGGACAACATGACCGCTAAGAACTGGGGTGGTGCGCTGGCGAGCGGACTGAAGGTTGCCGAGCTCCTTCTGCTTGACGCGCTCATGGCGCTCGACGAGGGCAAACTCCAAGAAGCGACGGATGCCGTCAAACAGCGAGGTGACCCGACTCGTTGGAACCTTGCGACGCTGGCCCGTGGCGCGGGCACGGTGGATCTACTGCGCGCAGATCACGTAGATGTCGTTGTTGCGGCCGCCAACATAGCAAATCGAAAACACCCCGGGCGGGAGATGCGCGACGACAGGCCCGCCGCGAGGGCGGAGGCCCGGACGGTTATGGGCGCGTGCGAACTGATCATGCACGACTTAGGCAGGATCAGCACGACAGAATGAGTAGCTAGAGATGCGCACAGGGCTGCCCTTGGGCGCCTCCTACGACGCCAGGGCCCTCGCCAAACCCCCCATCCAAGAGTTCGAACTAGCGCCCAGAAGGGCTACTCCTTTTTCCGCCACCTCGGTCTGAGCGTAGGCGGAGCGGACATGCCGGCGCACGCAACCGTCGCCGCCCGCGATCAAGCCGCCGCCCGTGCCCGCGCGTCTTGGCCGTGCTAGCCGCAACGCCGTGCCGGCGAGGTTGCTCTACGCCGGCATATCCACCCCGCCCGACACACCGAGAGTCCCCTGCGCGATGCCACGGGTCCAGACATCCTCACGACACCAGCGCCCTCGCAAAAACACCTTGCCGAGGGTTCTACCTATTGAGGGGTAGGTGCGGTCTGAGTATCGTCAGCTATGACGCTCACTTGGTCCGACCTGGTTCGTGTAGAAACACAGAGTGAGTGAACGTACGGGAGAACGTGGCAATGAAGACGACTACACGCGGGGTACTGGTGCTGGTAGTCGCTTTGACCGTGTGCCTGCTGGCGAGCGGCGACCGGGCCCTTGCGACCACTCTGATCACGCCGACGACGGACGCGGGATGGGTCTTCGATCCGGCATCGGGGCGCTGGGAGAAGGACTATGACGACTTCCGGCGAGATGACCTGGACGACGAGCAACGGCGACTAGGCGACCGACCGACCGGTCCAGGAGGGCGCACGGAGCTCGAGCGGGGCTGTGTCGGCGTCACCAACGTCCTGGCGGGTTTCCCGTCCGAGGACTTCACGATATCGGACTGCTACCGCACCGAGGCCGAGGCGCTGGCCGCTGCCAAGGCCCTCGGCTGCCCCGATGGCCAGGAGCCGAAGATCTTCGCGATCCGATACTGGGACACCAAGAAGGACACCCGGACCGTCGGCCCGGACGGCAAGTACCCGGTTGACACGGCCGAGCTGTACAGGGCACGCCCGGGCTACGTGAACTTCGACTTCGGCTTCCGACAGAGCGACGGCTCGTACGTGCACGCCAACCACCAGACGCCAGGAATGAAGGTGAAGATCTCGCCGTCGAAAGACCAGTTCGACAATGGCTATGCCGGTTTCAACACCGTGCTCTACTGCGTGAGGTGCGGTCCGGGAGGTGACGACGGCGGCGACCAGGGTCAGGGCGATGGTCAGGATCAGGGCGATGGCCAGGGTCAGAGCGATGACCAAGAAGGACAGGCCCCCCCGGGACAAGACCAGGCACCGAGTGCGGATATCCTGAGAGTACCGTCGGAGGAGAATGCCTCGTCATGAACAGAAGTGATTTCCTTCAGTCCGTTCGGCGCCTGCCAAGGCTCTTGTTGTTCGCACTCCTACCGGTAGTCGCCTCGTGTGCACAAGGAGGTAGCTCCGTGCCGATGCTCGACCCAGACGCTCGTGTGCGCTTTGTGGAGCTGACCGTCGAAGGCTACGCACGGGCGATCGCCGCCGACAGCGTCTCGGTCCGCGGGCCGGTGGGCTTCTTCCCGCTGGCGGAGCCGGAGCATCAATATCGCCTGCTGGCGACCGAAGGGGACGGGCTCGGAGGAGTGTCGCTCGACATGACACGGTATCCGGAACTGGTCCAGAGGCTCAACGACGCCGACGCCGCCGGCCAGTCGCTGTGGCTGGCGATCGACGGAGAGGTCGAACAGTACCTCACCACGGGCATGTTGAATCGCGAGGCAGAGCCGGACGCAATGTTCACCACCTCCGAGGTCATGGGCTTCTACGAAACCGCACGGCACCAGTTCCAGCCGGTCATCGACCCCTAAGCCGCTGCGCGGAGTACACCCGGCCTGCGGCATGGCTAGAAGGGAAGGTCGTCTTCGTCCAGGCCGAAGTGATGGCCGAGTTCGTGCAGCACGGTGTGCTGCACCTCGCGCAACACATCTTCGCGGCTTTGGCAGATTCCGAGAATGGACTTCCGGTAGATCATGATTCGGTCGGGCAGCCCCTCGTCGAATGCCGCGCGCTCGGTCAGCGGTATGCCGACGTACAGGCCGAGCAGATCCTGCCCTTCTTCCGGCAGCATGCCCACTCGCAGCAGGTCCTCGGCCGAGGGCAGATCCTCGACCAACACGACGACCTGCGCGAGCATCTGCTGCCACTGACTCGGCAACGAATCGAGCGCCTCCGCAACCAGGAAGCGGAAACGTCGCGGGCTGACATCCATTGCCGGACCTTCTAGCCGATCGTAGGCGCAGGAATCCGAAGCACGCCGCTCAGATCAGCTCTTCGCCGAAGGCGTCTTTCGGTTCCTCCAGAGCGAAGGCGCAGTACAGGAAGCTCAGCGCCGCCCCGCCGGCGATGACAAAGAAGAACGTCTTCGCGTCGACCAGCGAGTAGATGACCAGGTAGACAACCGCGCCGACGTTGCCGTAGGCGCCCGCCATGCCGGCGATCTGACCTGTCATGTCCTTCTTGATCATCGGAATCACGGCGAAGGTCGCACCCTCCGCGCCCTGCACGAACATCGAGCACAATATCGTGAGGCCGACGGAAACGACGAGCCACCAAACACCGTCGAACATCGGAACGATCATCTGCTCGCCGTCGATCACCGCGCCGTACTTGCCGATGCTGGCCATGCCCAGAAACCCGAGGGCGATGCCGCCCATGTACATGAGCATGGTTCGCTTGCGGTTCTTCATCGTGTCGGAGAGGAGCCCGCCGAGAGGCCGCGCCACCAGGTTCACGAACGCGAACGAGGCCGCGATGATTCCGGCCAGGGTCGCCGTCATGATGTAGTTGCCTTCCGCGCTTTGCAGCTGCGAGAAGACGCGCTCGAAGAACATCGGCAGCATCGAAACCACGGCCAGTTCGGCGCCAAAATTGGCGAAGTACGTGCTGTTGAGGGCCGCCACGCTTCCCCAGTGGTACTTGTCTTCTTCAGGCACACCGGCACGTAGGACGGGCAGATTGACCTGCAGCGTCCTCACGACGTGCCCGACATACAACAGCGTGAGCACGCCATAGACCACGTACAGGGCCATGCCAGAGATGACGGGCTCGCCACTGATCACGACGTTGCTGAGCCGCCAGGTGAGGATCATCATCGCCCCGACCAGCGGGAAGGACCACACCAAGTACTGCACCAGGTCGCCCCAGGAGGTCACCGTCATCGGGTCCGCCTTCGGCGTCCCCTTGAACTTCTCGCCGCCCGGCAGATCTCTGACCAGGAACGGATAGGCGATGCCGTACCCGAGAGAAACCAGCCCATTGAATGCGAGGGCGTATCTCCATCCGTCGCTGCCCAGGCCGAGAGTCTCACCGAAGAACGTGATGCCGACCCACGGCAGCGTCATCGCCGCCCATGCCGATCCGAAGTTCCCCCACCCTGCGTAGAAGCCTTCCGCCCGGCCGATCGTCTTCTTGGGGAACCACTGCGCGACCATGCGAATGCCGATCACGAAGCCGGCGCCGATGCTGCCGAGTACCAGCCTCGAGATCAGCAACTGGGTGAACGTGTTTCCGAAAGCGAAGAAGAACGCCGGAACCGACATCGCGATCATCAGGATCGAAAACACGATGCGCGGGCCGTACTTGTCGATCAGCGCGCCGACAACGATGCGGGCAGGGATGGTCAGTGCCACGTTGCAGATCGCCAGAACCGCCAGATGCTCTCTCGTCAGCCAATCCATATTGGCGAGCATGGTGGTGGCGAGGGGCGCCATGTTGAACCACACGTAGAACGTCACGAAGAACGCGATCCACGTGAAGTGCAGGACACGAATAGGCTCTTGATCGAAATCGATCAGTTCGGGCTTCTTCATTCCACCTCGACTCGGGGTTTGGGCGTCCACCCGACCGATCCGAGCCAGCCTACAGGCCTCCCTCGGGGACGGACGAACACACGGTCTACGCGGCTCTCACCGCCCACCTAACGTCACTAATCGGATTGAATACGCGCATATTATCCGACGCCGCGATGCAGCGCTTGCGGCTTCCTGGGGTCGGAACTCGGTCGCGTTCCGTTGCTACTCCGGAGCTCGCCAGAGCAGCGTGCCGGTGGGGTCGTAGAAACCCAACTCTCCTACCCGGATCAGACCCCGCATGGCCCCTGTCTCATCGTGAACCCCGATCCCGGCGGGGCTCATCAGCGCTCGCAGCTGGGCGTTGGCATCCAGGAGGCCGATCCCGGTTGGGCTCACGACCGCCCGCAATGTCTCGTTGGCATCGAGAACGCCGATGCCGTCCAACCCCACCGATGCCCTCATGGCACCGTTCGCGTCGAGCACGTGAAACGCACGGGCCTCGATCACGTCGGGGATCTCCTCGGATGTTGCGACGACGGCGATCGCTACTCCGATCTGGATGATCAGGAACGTGCCCAGCACGGCCTGCAGAACGTGGTTCTTCCTCTCCAGCCGCGCCACTCGTTCCTCTAGCTGTTCGCTCATCACCGCATTCTCCAGGGGCATTCTCAACATGCTGAACGCATCCTTGGAGAAAACCATCAACGCGCACGAATTGCGAGCACACGCGGCGGGGCTCACGTGCAGATCAAGTAGTTCTCAGGAACCGATCACGACGCCCGGGACCCCGGCCTCCTGCATCAGCGCATTGAACTCGGCGATGCTGTCGGTCAGTACCCCGCGCAGCCGCTCGGCAACGGTTTGCCAGTGCGCCTCGAGATCCTGGGTTCGCTCGTTCGCTCCACGCGTCGGCTGCCTGTCGGGGCCGCCGGCGCCGTAACCATCCGGGCCTGTCACGGCGCCGTAGACCGAGGCGAACTGGGACATCAACTGCGGCTGGTAGTTGAACAGGTCCTGGGTTCCCTTGGCGGCCGGCTGATATAGCAGAGCTTCGATTGCGGTGAGTTCGTCGACGATGCTCGTGGCGGCCGCGGCGATGCCGTCGCCTCCGCCTGCGCCTGCCGCTCGTGCAGCCGCTGCCTCGACTTGCTCGCGGGCAGTGCGGAGCGCCTCCACGGAATCAGCGACGCCCTGGATGGTGTCGCGCAGACGGACGGCCAGTGCGAGCTGCTCGGCCAGCTGAGCGTCGGTAACGTCGTCGAGCCGCGGATCGAGGCGAACCTCCAGCATCACCTGCTCCACGACCGCAGCGTCCGCGTCGCCCGGCACGCTGAGCCGCACCGTGTAGGTACCCGGTACCGCCTTGGGGCCGCCCACGTAGCCCCACACCTGCACGTCGTCCGGGATCCGCGGCGACTCATGCTGCAGATCCCACACGAAGCGATTGAGACCCTCAGCCGTCGACAACGGATCACCCTCGTCCGAATCGTCGGCGCTGGTGAAGGTACGCACAACGGAGCCGCTGGCGTCGAGGATCTCGAGGCGCAGCGGAGAATCCGCCGCCGCGGCAACCGCGTCCGCGTTCAGGGAGTAGTGCAGCGTCGCGCCCTGGGGCGGGGTATCGAGCGGAGTATCACCGCTGGCGCCGCCCATGTTCGCCCTCCAGGCCGGACGCGGAGCGAACAGATGACCGTCGTCGACCCCGGCTGCCAGCTCACGCAACGGCGTGAGGTCGTCGAGAACCCAGAAGGAACGTCCCTGCGTGGAGATCACCAGGTCACCCTCGTGCACTCGCATGCCGGTCACCGGTGTGATCGGCAAGTCGAGCTGCAGGCTCTGCCAGTGGGCACCGTCGTCGAAGGAAACGAAAACGCCAGACTCGGTCCCCGCATAGAGCAGACCCGGAGTTACCGGATCCTCGCGCACGGTGCGCACGGGATAGTCCTCGGGAATGCCATTGCCCTCGGTGAGCAGGTCCCAGGAAGCTCCCCAATTATCGGTGGCGTAAATGTAGGGCGCGTAGTCGTCCATGCGATATCGCTGCACGGCCATCATTGCCCGTCCCGAGGCGTGCACTGAAACTTCGATCTCGTCCACGGTACCGAGGGCCGGCATGCCCTCCGGCGTAACATCCATCCAGGTGGCGCCGCTGTCGCGGCTCACATGAACCCGGCCATCGTCGCTGCCGACCCAAAGTTCGCTGGCATCGTGCGGCGATTCGGCCAGGGCGAAGATCGTGCCGTACATCTCCACGCCCGTGATGTCGTGATGAATCGGCCCGCCAGAGAAGTCCTGGTGCTCGGGATCGTCGGTCGTCAGATCCGGACTGATCGTCTCCCAGGAGAAACCGCTGTCGGTGGTGCGGTGCAGAAAGTTGGAGGCGTGATACACGACATTCGAGTCGTGCTGCGAAATCAGGATCGGCGAAACCCACTGGAAGCGGTATTTGAGATCCCTGCCCGCGCTGCCGGCCTGCAGTTGCGGGTAGATCAGAACATTTCGATACTCGCCGGTGGCCATGTTGACGTACGAGATCTCGCCGCCGTAGCAGGCGCCATAGCTGATGTTGCGGTCGTTCGGATCGACCACGATTGGCCCGGTCTCGCAGCCGCCGGGGTTCACCCAGTTCATCTTCGGATGCAGGGTGTTGGAGTCGTGCCAGGCCGGAACGCCGATGCCGGTGTTGTCCTGTTGCCCGCCATAGAGCCGATACGGGAATCCGTTGTCGACGGTGACGTCGTACAGCTCGGCGGTAGCCTGGTTGTAGTAGGTCGACCATGTACGGCCGTCGTTCACGGTCACCTGGCCACCACCATCGTCGCCGACCACCATGCGCCGCGGATCCCGCGGGTTCACCCACAGGTCATGCACATCACCGTGAGGCACCTGGATCACTTCAAACGTGCTGCCGCCGTCGATAGACCGGAGCATGCGCGTGTTCAGCGCGTAGAGCGTGTTCTCATCCTGCGGGTGAGCGATCACGTGCGTGTAGTACCAGGCGCGCTGACGCAGGGCGCGCTCCGTGTTGAGACGCTCCCACGAACGCCCCGCGTCGTCACTCCGGTACACGCCTCCATCCGGGTCGGTGGCCTCGATAAGCGCCCAGACCCGATCCGGATTCGCGGGCGAAATCGCCAGGCCGATCTTGCCCATGACGCCCGTCGGCAGACCGTTGCCGAGTGCCGCATCGGTCAATTCGGTCCACGAATCCCCGCCATCGGTCGAGCGCCAGATACCCGACTCGTCGGAACCACTGATCATCGTCCATGGCTTACGTTCGGCGGTCCACATCGACGCCCAGACCTCGCGCGGGTTGCGCGGGTTGATCTGGATGTCCATCGCCCCGGTTCGATCCGAGACATAGAGGACCCGCTCCCACGTCGCGCCGCCGTCGCGCGAACGGAATACGCCACGCTCCGGGTTGGGTCCGAACGGGTGGCCGAGTGCAGCGGCAAAGACGGTGTCGGGGTCGCGAGGATCAACCTCGATCGAGCCGATCTGGCCAGCGTCCGCGAGGCCGATGAAGTGCCAGGTAGCGCCGCCATCGGTCGACTTCCAGGCGCCTCGACCCGTGGAGGTATTGCCACGCGTGTCGGCAGATCCGGTGCCAACATAGATAACGTTGGCATCGCTGTCGGCCACGTCGATGGAGCCGACCGAGCCGCCGAATGTGCCGTCGGTGATGTTGCTCCAGCTGTTGCCGGCATCATCCGTCATCCAGACCCCGCCGCCCGTGGTCCCCATCCAGAAGGTGTCGGGCATGTCCGGATGGCCCGTCACGGCTGTCGAACGACCGCCTCGATACGGTCCGACCATCCGCCAGTCGAGCGCCTGCAGCATCTCGGGCGCGACGACTGAATTGGCATCGGCGTCTTCCGCGGCATCCTGGGCGGCAGCCGGCGCGACCCCTCTCTGCCAACGTGGGGTGAGACGATGGACGTTGAATAATTACTGAACCAGGGGGCGGCTCGGAGTGGCCAAGATGTTGGAGTCGGAGAAGAACGGAACAGGTAAGCAGGTCGTTGGATCTGCGGCGGAGGGAGCCG
>JAJCXS010000080.1 GCA_029263335.1 Acidobacteriota bacterium
CCACGTACCACCGTCGTCGCGGGTTACCCAGATCCGTCCATCGTCGGTCCCTGCCCACATCAGGCCGCGCGCGTGAGGTGACTCCTCGAAGGCGAATATGGTGTTGAACACCTCAACGCCAGTGTTGTCGCGGGTAACGCCCGCGCCGCCGGAGTACCCCTGCGTTTCCGCATCGTCATGGGTCAGATCCGGACTGATGACCTCCCAGCTGTGACCATCGTCGGTGGTGCGATGCACGTATTGGGAAGCGTGGTAGATGACGTCGGGATCATGCGGCGAGATGCGGATCGGGGCGTTCCATTGGAATCGGTAGGTCATGTCCAGCGCCTGCTGCCCGGTCTGCGACTCGGGATAGGCGCGGACGTTCTCCGATAGGCCCGTGTTCATGTCGCGGCGCGTTATGGTGCCGCCATAGCTGCCCGCGTAGATGACTTCGTTGCCGCGCGGGTCCACCGCGATATGGCCGCTCTCGCCGCCGCCGACGCTCTCGAACGCCGCGCCGAAACCGCCGCCACCAAAACCGCCACCGCCCTGGCTAGAGAGCCTGGCCGTCGAGTTGTCCTGCTGCGCGCCGTAGACGCGGTAGGGCCAGGCCTCATCGACCGAGACTCGATAGATCTGTGCGGTGGGTTGATTGCGTTGGTGCGACCAGCTCTCGCCACCATTGAAAGAGACGTTGGCGCCGCCGTCGTTGGAGTTGATCATGACCTGCGGGTTCGTGGGATTGATCCACAGATCGTGGTTGTCGCCATGTGGCGGGCGGAGTCGGATGTCGAAGGTCTTGCCACCGTCGATCGACTTGTAGAAGCCTGTGTTGAGGGCGTAGACGGTGTTTTCGTCTTGCGGGTCGGCGTAGATATGGATGTAGTACCAAGCGCGTTGCAGCAGGCTGCGGCTGCTGTTCACACGGCGCCAGCTATCGCCGCCGTTGTCGGATCGAAACACGCCGCCCTTGTCGTCGGGGGCCTCCATCAGAACCCACATGCGGTCGCCGTTGACAGGCGAGATGGCAACGGAACTTCTGCCCACCGTGCCAGCGGGCAGCCCGCCGCCGAGTTTCTCCCACGTGGAGCCACCATCCTTGCTGCGATAGACGCCGTCGTCCTCCGAACCTGAATCGATTGTCCAAGGCGTGCGTCGCGCCGTCCACGCGGAGGCCAGCAGGATACGCGGGTTGGTCGGGTCGATCTCGACATCGACGAAGCCGGTGTTGGCGTCGATGAACAGGACCTTCTCCCAGGTCGTGCCCCCATCGGTGGTCTTGTAGATGCCGCGGTCTTCGTTGTCGCCGAAGATGTTGCCGAGCACGGCCGCCCAAGCGGTGTTGTAGTCGGTCGGGTGTACGACCATCTTGCCGATGTTGGCTTGCAGGTCCAGCACTTTGTCCCAGCTCTTGCCCGCGTCGGTCGATCGATAGATGCCATCGCCGATCGTGACGTTGCCGCGGGGACAGGCTTCACCGCTACCGACGTACAGAACGTTGTTGTCCGACGGCGCCACGGCAATCGCTCCGATGGAGCCGACGCCGAAGAAACCGTCGGAGATGTTCTCCCAGCGGTTGCCGGCATCGGAAGTCTTCCAGACACCGCTACCGGTGCCACCGAAGTAGTAGGTGAGAGGGTCGTCGGCGACGCCCGCAACCGCGGTCGAGCGGCCGCCTCGCGTGAAGTTCAGCGAGCGGAACTCCATATCCTCGTAGAGTCGAGAATCGATCGTGACGTTGGCTTCGGTGCCGTCCTCCTGGGCGATTACGGCGGCCGATTGACCCGCTGCGAACGAGATCGTGCCGATGAGCAGGAGGGTGAGCAGACTGCGGGTGCGCAGAGATCGCATCGACGACTCCGGGTTTGGGGGCAGGCCCCGGGTGCGAGCGAGTGCACGCCGCCTCAACGCGCATCGCAATCAGTTTTGTAGGCAGCGCTATGAAACAGGGACGGTCGCGCTTGTGCAACCTGCCGAGACCGATGCGAGGCGCCGCAGCGTGCGGGGGGCCACCACCGGGCTCGGAGGAGATCGCACCCGCGTTGGGGCAAACAGCACGTGCAGTTGACTATATATTGGGGTCATCTTGTCTGATTTTCAGGAGGTTCCCGATGCGTAGGATGCCCCTCGTCGTGATTCTGATCGCCGTGCTGTGCGGGCCGTCCTGGGCCTTTGCGCAAGAGTCGCCGTCGGCGATGGTCGGCACCTACGATGCCCTCGCCGACGCTATCTTGGCGCTCAAGCAGGCCGAGGCCGACTTCGTGCGGTCGCTACTCGTGCATCACTTCGACGCCGCGAATCGACACCATCTCCTCGGTCATCGTGAGGAGACCGCGCGCGAAATCGCGCTGTTCGCCAACGAGGGTGACAACGCGGTTGCCGGCATTCGCAAGCGCCTGCTCGACGGCGGGCACCATCACAACGCCGCTGGTGAAGCCGAGGGAATCTACGAACGCGGATACGTGATCGTTACCCTGGAGGCGAAGTGGGCTTTGCTGGCCGCCTCCGCGGCCATGCGACAGGCCGCTGACGATGAAGCCGCGATGGTGGTGTGGCGCGAGTTCATGGAGATCGCCGGCTCGTTGCTGCATCCGGAGGAGTGAGTTCCCGACAGCATCGATCGTTGTTGCCAGGGCTGATGCTGGCGGTGGCCGGCATTGGAGCAACGCTGTCTCCGCCGCCGCCAGCCATTCGCTTCGCGAATGTCGGCGCCGAGTCGGGGGTCACCGTTGTGACCTGGCACGGTCGTCCCGACAAGCCGCATCTGATCGAGTCGGGCGGTGCCGGCGTTGCGTTGCTCGACTACGATCAGGACGGTGACCTCGACCTGTATGTGGTCAACGGCTGGCGTCTCGACGGCGCAGAGGTTGTCGAGCGCGGCGCCAATGCCCTGTACCGAAACAACGGCAACGGGACGTTCGTCGATGTTACCGAGGAGGCCGGCGTAGGGGATCGTGGTTGGGGAACGGCTGTGACGGTCGGGGACATTGACGGTGACGGGGATCCGGACATGTTCGTCACCAACTTCGGCGCTGACGTGCTCTACCGCAACATCGGGCAGCGGTTCGAGGCCGTCGAGATCGGTGTCGGGATCGACGGGTGGTCGAGTTCGTCCGTGTTCTTCGACGGCGATGGCGACGGCGACGAGGATCTCTTCGTCACCGGTTACATCGAGACCAGCATCGATGAGGTTCTGCACGCCAAGGTAGGCCTGCGCTGGAAGAACACCCAGGTCATGCGCGGACCGTTCGGCTTCGAGGGGCTCGCCAATCGCTATTTCGTCAACGACGGTTCCGGGCACTTTGTTGAAGCGACGGAAGAGGCAGGGTTGGACGACCGCGGGCTGTTCTACAGTTTCGGGGTGGTGGCGACCGATCTCGATGCGGATGGGCTGGTCGATCTCTACGTAGCCAACGACTCCAACCCGAATTACTTGTACCGGAATCTGGGCGGCGGCCAGTTCGAAGAAGTCGGTCTGTGGAGCGGGGCGGCCCTTGACCATCGCGGCATGGCCCAGGCTGGCATGGGGATCGCCGCGGCCGACTACGACGCCGACGGATTGCTGGACCTGTTCGTCACCAACTTCGCCGACGACACCTGCACGCTGTATCGCAACCTCGGGAAGATGGCGTTCGAGGACGTTTCGGCGGCGGTCGGTTTGGTTGAGCCGACGTTCGGCCCGCTGTCCTGGGGGACCGCTTTTGCGGACTTCGATCTCGACGGCGATATGGATCTGTTTGTGGCCAACGGCCACATCTATCCGCAGGCGGACGAACTGACGGACGACGATACGTCCTTCGCTCAGGTGAACCAGGTGTTCGAGCAGGTCGACGGCAGGTTCGTGGCTACAGGGGCGGCGGCCGGGCCCGGAATGGCGGTGCGTGAGTCGAGCCGGGGCGTTGCGGCTGGCGACATCGACAACGACGGAGAT
>JAJCXS010000081.1 GCA_029263335.1 Acidobacteriota bacterium
CGGGCCTGGATCCAATGGGGACAACCCCAGGAGGACGGAGCAATGCGCGTCGATCTCACGAAGGCCGTACTCGCAGGAGTGGCGGGAACGGTTCTATTCGATCTCACAGGCCTGGCGCTTACCGGCGCTTGGTGGGACATCCCGGGCCTGCTGGCCGCCAAGCTCGGACTCGGCCTGAGCGCCGGCGTCGCGGCCCACTACGCCAACGGCGTGATCCTGGCGACGATCTTCGCTGCCCTCGCCGACAGCATCCCGGGCCCCAGGATCGGGCGCCCTTTCCTCTTCATCACCGTGCAAACGGTGGTGGGAGTCTGGCTGTTCATGCTGCCGTTGCTCGACATGGGCTTCGCCGGACTGGGCGCCAACTCCATGTTGCCGATCATCACCTTGGCCAGGCATTACGCCTACGCGGTGCCGCTGATTCTGCTCGCCGGACACGCGACCGCAAACTCGGGCATCGCAGATACGACGCCGTCGCGGGCTTGACCGGCGACCTCTCCCGCAAACCGCACCAAAAGGAACCAACACCATGCTTCGCAATCGCATCCCGACCTTCAGCCTCCTCGCCTTTTCGGTCGTCGCGGCCCTACCAGCAGCGGCGCAGTTGCCCGATCCGGGCATGTCCATCACGGCACATGACACGGCGGTCCTCGTAACCGATCCACAGAACGACTTCCTCAGCCCCGACGGGGTGGCCTGGGGCGTCGTCGGCGAGAACGTCACCGAGAACAACACGGTGGCCAACATCGACGCTCTCTTCGCCGCGGCCAAGGAGGCCGGCCTGCCGGTGTTCGTGTCGCCGCATTACTACTACCCGACCGACCATGGCTGGAAGTTCGAAGGCGCGCTCGAGGCGCTGATGCACAAGATCGGAATGTTCGATCGCTCCGGTCCGCTGAGCGTCGGCTCCTTCGACGGTTCCGGCGCCGACTGGCTGGCGCAGTACAAGCGCTACATCGAGGACGGCCACACGGTAGTGACCAGTCCTCACAAGGTGTTCGGTCCCGAGACCAACGATCTGGTGTTGCAGTTGCGCAAGCGCGGCATCGACAAGATCGTGCTCGCCGGAATGTCAGCCAACCTGTGCACCGAGTCGCACATGCGTGAGCTGATTGAGCAGGGCTTCGAGGTCGCCGTGGTGTCCGATGCCACCGCGGCCGCCCGTGTCGCCGAGGGCGACGGGTACGCCGCCGCGCTGGTGAACTTCCGCTACATCGCCAACGACGTCATCACCACCCAAGAGGCCGTTAGCGCCATTCGCCAGGCTCGCTCATCCGAGTGAACCCGCCCGACGAGACGGAGAACGACCCCATGGCCTCGCCCCGCAACTTCCGACTCACGACTGCCAGCGCCCGCGAACTGGTCCGGGCAATGGAGCGCGCCTGCAACCGCCGCGACGTCGAATCAGTGGTGTCGCGGTGCAGCGAGTGCTCACGCTGGCGAGGGCGGCACGCGTCGCTATGCGGGCGCGAGGCCATCCGGGCTTACCTGCAGCGTGGCTGGGCACGACAGCTCGACGCCACGACGGTGAAGCAGTTGTGGGCGTGGACCGAACAACGTATCGCGGTGCGCTTCGACGCCGAGTGGCGTAACGGCGACGGCGATTGGTTCAGAACCCGCGGCGCCGAACTGTGGGAGTTCAACGACGAAGGGCTGCTGTCGCAGCGCTATCTGAGCGCCAGCGACATTCCCATCGACGCTTCCGAGCGTCGCCTCGATCCTCAACTTGAACAGGACTGACCATGACAACCTCAAATGCACTCGCCCTAATCGTCGGCGGATCCAGCGGTATTGGCCGCGCAACGGCCGAGCGACTCCTGCGTCGCGGCATCCAGGTCGACCTGGTGTCGCGCGGCGGCAACAAACTCGAGACGGCGGTCGCCGACATGAGTGCGCTCGGCGTCGTCGCGGGCATCACCGCGGACCTTCGCAACGCGGAAGATCTCGAGCGCCTGATCGCGCGGATCGACACGGAAGACCGTCACATCGTGGCGCTGGTGAACGCGGCCGGGACGTTCAACCCGACTGCGTTCATCGACCATACGCCCGAGGACTTCGATCGCTATCACGATCTCAATCGCGCCCTCTTCTTCGTCACCCAGGCGGTGGCCAGGAACATGCAGGGGCACGGGGGCGGATCGATCGTCAACGTCGGCTCGATGTGGGCGCAGCAGGCCGTCAAGGCGACGCCGTCCTCGGCCTATTCCATGGCCAAGGCGGGGCTCCATGCGTTCACGCAGCACGCCGCTATGGAGCTGACCGACAACGGGATCCGAGTCAACGCGGTCTCGCCGGCCGTTGTGAAGACCCCCATCTACGGGGAGTTCATCGAAGCGGAGAGTCTCGACGAAACGCTGGCCGGCTTCGATCCCTTTCACCCGATTGGGCGCATCGGGTCGGCCGGCGAAGTGGCTTCGGTGGTCGACTTCCTGCTCTCGGACGAGGCGGGTTGGGTAACCGGCGCCATCTGGGACGTCGACGGCGGCGTGATGGCCGGCAGGAACTGAGGCGCGGCACCCGCTCCGCTTCCCACACAAGCACCTCCACAAATGATTCCTCAAACAGAAAGAAGGACCAGAACCATGGACACGATCAAAGCCAACGCACTTGCGATGACTGCTCTTGCCCTGGCGGCCGTGCTGTCGGTAGGTGCCGCCACACCTCCCCCATTGGCCGACACCGTCGTCGCTCACCGCATGATGGAAATCGACGGGCTCGAGATCTTCTACCGCGAGGCCGGGTCGCCGCAGGCACCCACCGTGTTACTGCTGCACGGTTTTCCAACCTCGTCGCATATGTTCCGCGACCTGGTGCCGGAACTGGCGGACCGCTACCACCTGATCGCACCCGATTACCCCGGCTATGGCAACAGCTCGGCTCCGTCCGCCGACGAGTTTGACTACACGTTCGACAACCTGGCCGACGTGGTGGCGAAGTTCGTCGACAAGGCGGGTCTCGACACCTACTCCATCTACCTGATGGACTACGGCGCGCCCATTGGCTTCCGCCTCGCCGCACGATACCCGGAACGGGTCGAGACGCTTATCGTCCAGAATGGCAACGCTTACGACGAGGGGATCGACAACGACTTCTGGATGCCGATCAAGCAGTACTGGGCGAGCGGCGAGCAGGCCGACCGCGACGCGCTACGCGGTCTGCTCACGATCGACGCGACCAAGTGGCAGTACACGCACGGGGTGCGCAATGTCGAGGTCATCAGCCCTGATACCTGGGACCACGTACAGTCGCGGCTGGATCGGCCCGGCAATCAGGAGATCCAACTCGATCTCTTCTATAGCTATGGCTCCAACCCGCCGCTGTACCCCCAGTGGCAGCAATATCTGCGTACGCACCAGCCGCCGACCCTGATCGTCTGGGGTAAGAACGACAAGATCTTCCCGGAGGACGGGGCGCATCCGTATCGACGCGACTTGGCCAACCTGGAGCTCCATCTTCTGGACACGGGGCACTTTGCCCTCGAGGAAGACGGTGGAGTGATCGCCGAGCTGATGCGCGACTTCCTCGATCGCAACACCGGTTCGCACAACTGACCCCGCGCATCGGGGTCGGGTCCGGCACACACGGGCCCGGCCCCACCGTGGGGCTACGCCAGAAAACGCGCGAACAGCTGCATGGCTTGGGCGAAAGGCTGTGGTTCGGTAGCGCCAAAGCCGAGCCGGAAGTGCGCTAGGTGCCCGAAGCAGTCACCTGGTGCGACGAGAATGCCGGCATCCGCCAGTTGCCGGCACACGGGGCGAGCGTCCTCGCCTCCCTTGAGCCACGGAAAGGCCGTCGTCCCCCCGCTCGGTCGGACCCAGCCCAGACGGTCTGGATGACGATCGATCAGCGCGTTCAGTTGTTCGAGGTTCTGACTCGCCACGGCCTGAGCCCTCGACCAGATCTGGTCGCGATTCTGCAGCGCGATCGTCGTCAGCCGCTCGGCCAATGGCACGCTCGAGAGCGTGAAGTACGCGCGAAGATCGAAGTACGCCTTGCGGCGCTCGGGATCCGAGTCGATGATCCAGCCGATTCGCGGACCCGCGAGCGACAGCGCCTTCGCGGTGTCACCGACGACCACCATTCCCTCGCTCGCCAAGCCGGAGAGGGGTTCGGCCCCATGCGAGAGTGGATGAAAGACCTGATCGACCACCAACGTGGCCCCGTGCCGGGCGGTTGAATTCTGCAAACTCTGAAGTTGGTCGCGGGTAACACACGCACCGGTCGGATTGTGCGGAGAGTTGACGATCACCATTGAGGTGTTCGCGTCGATCTGGGCCGCTGCCTCCTCTGGATCGAGACGGAAATCATGGTCACGACGGAGACGATAGCGACGCACCTCGAGCCCGAAGATCTTGGCGAGCGCCGCGAACGGCGGGTACCCGGGATCGGGCACGAGCACATTGCCACCAGGCCGATGGTGCGCGGCGGTAAGAATCGTGAGGGCCTCCGATGCCCCCGTCGTCACCTGGACCTGGTCTGAGCCGACATCCCACGCTTCGGCCACCGCGGACCGGAGGCTCTCGGCGCCAAGCACGGACGAATACACCGCAGGAATGTCCTGCACCGCGTCGGTCGAGAGTCCGCCCAAGCCGAGAATCTCACCGATAGTCCATACCGGACCGGTGCTACCGGACAGGTCGAACGGAATCGCCCGGCCCTCGTACTCGTGCAGCCAATGGTCCAGTTCGAAAGGCGGCACCCTCATCGTCGTGCTCCACAGGTCTTGCCGCCTCTTCGCGGGCGAACTTATTCATGCATTACGGATATGCAAGCGGTATCAACTATGCATTTTACTAATATCATGGCCGCTGCTAGGTTGCTCACCTTCTCCACCGACGAACCTCCTCTACGAGAAAGGGCTACCGATGCGCAATTGGCTGGCACAGCTACCGCGGAGCTTCCGCACCCTGGTCCGTGATGCCGGGTTTTCGCTGCCCGTCCTTCTCTGTCTCGCGCTGACCATCGGCGCCGCGGCGGCGGTGTTCAGCGTGGTGGACGCTGTCCTGCTGAAGCCGCTGCCGATCCCAGACGAGCATCGGATTCGTTCGGTCTTCGGCTTTCGGGACGGCACCGACGACCAGCAATATGGCCTCGCCGCCGCGTCGGTTCTGGCGCTTGCCACGGACAGCGACGCGTTCAGTTCCGTCGGTTGGTGGCGTCAGGGCACGGTGGCGCTCACCGGTGGTGACGAGCCGTTGCAGTTGGACAGCACCGGCGTGGGACCGGACCTTTTCGCGACGCTGGGTGTGCGGCCGCTGCTAGGCGGCAATTTTTCGGCGGCCGCCCGCAGCGGCGAACGCGTCGCATACCTCAACGAAACGCTGTGGCTGAGCGAATTCGGCGGCGACTCCGACATCGTCGGCCGCCGCGTGTTCGTCGATGATGTTCCGACGACCATCGCGGGAGTGGTGGCTGCGCGGGCCGCGCTCCCGCCCGATGCCGATATCTGGTTGCCGCTGTTGGTCGAGGATATCCCCGACGAACAGCTCCATAGCGGCAACATGAGCTTCGTCGGTCGCATGATTGACGGTCTCGACGACGTGGAACTTGCCCGACGGCTCGCGCGCGTCGACAGCGACCTGGAACAGGTCTACCCACGTGAATACAGGACTCGCTCGTTCGGCACCGAGTCACTGCGCGCGCTAATCATCGGAGATGACGGGCGCCTCCTGCCGGTGTTGCTGATAGCCGTCGGGCTGTTACTCGTACTCGGCTGCGCCAACGTCGCCAACCTCGTCCTGGTCCGCAACAGGGGTCGCCGCGTCGCCGTGGCAACACGCTCGGCCCTGGGTGCGTCACAAACCACCATCGTCGGCTGGCTCGTCGGCGAACTCGTGATCCTGAGCGGCCTGGCTGCCGCTGCTGGTGCGAGTCTGGCCGCGCTCCTGGCTCCGGCCATATTGCGACTGACCGGCATCGCTGGCCCGGGAATCGAGGCACGTGTTCTCGATATCCGAACCCTCTCGTTCACGGCAGCCATCACGCTCGTGGCCAGCCTCGCGGTTGGCCTTGCCCCGGCGATGGGCCTTTCGCGTCTCGACCTTGCACCGATTCTTCGCGATGGTGCCGGACGCTCGTCGGGCACTCGACTGGCACGACGTTCCCAGGGCTTGCTCATCGCCGCACAGGCGGCGATGGGGGTCCTGTTGATGATCGCTGCCGGGCAAACGCTTATCGAACTGCAGCGCCTGGGCTCGGCGGACCCTGGCTACCGGTCGGAAGGCCTGCTGACCTTCAACATTCAGGCGCCGGGCAGCCGTTACCCGGAGAGGTCACAGTTCCTGCAGCTGTTCTCGCAGGTCCGGGAGACACTCGCCGCACTGCCGGGAGTAGAGCAGGCTGGCGGCGCGGCCAGACTGCCGGTCGGCTACCCGGGAACCTGGTTCTCCTTGTCGATCCGGGACCAACCTCCCGCCAACCCGGACCACGTCGAGTTCGCCAAGGGCTATCCGGTCAGCGACGGTTATCTGCAGGCAATGGGCATCCGATTGGTCGCCGGCCGATTGTTCGATGAAACCGACAGCGAGGACGGCGCGCCCGCCGTCGTGGTCAGTCAAGCGTTCGCCAACCGATACTGGCCGGGTGAGACCGCCCTCGGCAAGCTCATGAAGCGACGCACGTATGCTTCGAACTTCCCGTGGATGACCGTGGTCGGCGTGGTCGAAGACGTGCCCAGCGACGGGCTCGCGGAGGGTCCAGGGGTGGCCATCTACCTACCGCAGGAGCAAACCATTACTGCCTTCAGTCGGACGCTGGCGTTTGTCCTGCAGACGGACCGCCCGGCTGAACAGCTGGTGCCCGAAATCCGGGCACGCATGGCCATGATCGATCCCGATCTGCCCCTGGCCCGAATCGAGACCATCGAACAGCTCATTCACGATGCCAATGCCGAGCGACGACTGGCGGGCGGCCTGCTGGCTGTCTTCGCCTGCATCGGTCTCGTGCTTCTCGGCACCGGCACCTACGGCGTCGTCGCGTTCGCGGTGGCGCAGCGCCAGGTGGAGTTCGGACTCCGTTCCGCGCTGGGCGCCGACACGGGCCGCCTGCTGCGGATGGTGTTGGCCGACAATCTGGTGTACCTGGCGGGCGGCACGCTCGTTGGCCTGACCGCGGCCACGGTCTCGTCCCGCCTGCTAGACGCCGGGGTCCTGCCACCTGCCCCGCCAGCACTCTACGTGGCGGCAGCTATCGCGCTCCTGGGCATCGGCGTGGTCGCATCGCTGCGGCCGGCGCTGCGCGCGGCGCGTCTCGATCCGACACTTTCGCTACGGGGCGGCATCGGTTAGCGGAGCGCCAGCGCTTATGCTGTTGCGAACATGCCTCACGCCACGACCATGGTCATCTCGTGATTGATATCCGACATCTCCGCATCATCGATGCGATCGCTCGCGCCGGCACTCTGACGGAGGCAGCGAAGCGTGTGCATCTGAGCCAGCCCGCCGTCAGCCGAGCGCTGGCGGAGATCGAGACCAGGCTAGGGTTCCCGCTTTTCTATCGCGAGCCTCGTGGCATGGAGCCGACCCCGGAGTGCGAACGTCTCTTGCCCACCGCCGAGACGATTCTCGACATGATTGCCGAGGTCGAGCGCGACATGGCCAGGATGCGCGAGGGCGTGGAGGCGGTGTTTCGTCTGACGACCGAGTGCTACACCTGTTACCACTGGCTGCCGGCCGCGCTGGCACGCTTCGGCGAAGCCTACCCGCAGGTGGAGGTACGAGTCACCACCGAGGCGACGAGTCGGCCGCTGCAGGCACTGGCCGAGGAAACCGTGGATCTCGCCATCGTTCACCGCCGGTCCGATGACGCGGCGATCACCTACGTTCCCTTGTTCGAAGACGAAGTCGTCGCGGTCATGGCACCAGACCATCCGCTGGCCGCCAAGGAGATTCTGCGTGCCGAGGACTTCGCCGACGAGATCCTGTTCCTGCACTCCGACCCCGACCGAACCGAGCTGCTCACCGACGTGCTCGAACCGGCGGGAGTTCGTCCTTGCAGGGTGACGACGCTGCAGCTGACCGAGGCCGTTCTCGGCGTCGTCGCGGCCGGGCTGGGGCTGAGCGCGGTCGCCACCTGGGTGGCCGAGCCGCAGGTTCGTAGCGGCACCCTGGTAACCCGTCCCGTGGCCGGCGACGGCCTGCAACGCACGTGGCTGGCGGCGTATCGCGCCCGCGACCCGCGCCGCCTGGCGCTGACGGGCCTGATCGAGGCGATCCGCAAAGGACTGCCAGGCTCCAGTTGAGCCTCTGAGGCTGCCACGGCGGCAGCGACTACACTGTAGGCAACGACACAGTCGCTGCACGGGCTTCCCGCCCGCTGGCAAGCAGGTGCGGTACACTCCGCCGCCAATCCGATCCTTCATCGACCCGATAGAAACTCAGATGACGCCTTCGTTCAAGGAACATCAGACTGCGGTGCGCCACGCGCGCGCATGCGCGGCGTGTCTCGCTTTCGCTACCCTTCTCGCCACGGTGCCGCTGGGCGCGAGCTCGGCCGGGCAGATGAGGGCCAGGAGAGGAAACGTTCACTCGATCGACGGGCAGACAGGCGAAGTCGTTCGCACCTACCCAGGACAGAAGTCGGGCGACGAGTACGGCGCGGCCATTACCATCGAGTCGTTCGAACTTTGGATCGGCGCGCCGGGTGCCAGCGTTGAGGGAGAATCGTCGGGCGCCATCTATGCCGTGGATGAGCAGACGCGCACGAAGCGGCGCAAGATCGACGCTAACAACGTCGAGGCCGGCGCGCCTTCG
>JAJCXS010000082.1 GCA_029263335.1 Acidobacteriota bacterium
AGCTGCCGCGCCCGTGGAAATCGATTCTCGATTCCCACCGTCGCTTGGACAACGCTCCGCGTTGCCCACAGCTCCCACAACCGCTACTACTACGACCACAATGGACCTTAACTGAGTGTCCGGGAAATCGGGTCAGGGTCAACTCGCTTCGAGCGTCTCGTAGTAGGACGTATGGCTCTCCTCGATGACGCGTTCGAGACTGATGAAGCGACCCACTTCGTAGCCAGCCCGATAGAGCAATTGGAGAGTCAGCAACCGGGCGACCCGGCCATTGCCATCGAGAAACGGATGAACGCAGAGGAAGTCCAGGATCGCCGCTGGAACTACCACCAAAGAGTCCAGCTGCCCCTCGGCCAGCGCCGCTTGATAGCTGACGGCCAAATGGTCCATGTAGCCAGGTGTCGCGACGGCACTCACCGGAACAAAACGTATGCGCAACACCTCACCGTCAGGCCCTCGTTCGACAATCTCGTTGTCGGTCGGCTTCCAATTGCCTCCCGGCTGGGGCAAGTACGCGTAGATCCGCTCGTGAAGCTGCCGGATCACGTTCACCGAGAACAGCATCTCCATGCCTGACCCATGCACGAGATTGAGCGCATCCCGATAGCCTGCAATCTCTTGCTCAGAACGGTTCTTCGGCGTCGTGTCTCTTAGAACTAGCTCCTCGATCCGAGCCTTCGGAGCTTGAATGCCCTCCAGTCGGTTGGAGGACTCGCTGGACTCGACTTGAGCGACAGTCTTGAGCGCCTCGAAGACCTCGGGACGTTGGCGCGTGAACAGTTCCTGCATACCTCTGTACTCGCCCAACTTGCGAAGCGCAGCTACGTCCTCAGCTGAGAAGTCCAATCGACCAAGTACATCCGCGGTCAAGTGCATACGTCGAGGACCTCGCGAATAGGGTAACGATCAATTTAAAGGGGCAATCAGGGGTCCAAATTACCCTATTAATCTGCCTATTACCTCTATTCAAGGGATCTAGGGCCGGTCGCTGCGAACGAACTTCAGTCCGCGAAACACGCGCTGCCGAGCCAGCCGATCACCGACTCCAGGCTACGCGGCGCGCCTGTCGCCCAGTGCGACCACCAGGTCCATGTTGTTGAAGAAGAACTGGCGAAAGCCCGCCTCTTCTTCGGCCGTAATCGGACCACTACCGGTCTGGCTGGAATCGGCTTCGGGGCCGGCGCGAAACTCGTGGCGCACGATGCGCGCCTTCGCCGTGTGACCGCGTAGGAGTTCGTCGTAGCTGTGGATCAGATGCATCGAGCACATGGCAACCTCGCGACTCTTGGAACGTTCCCTCGAGGGAGCGCTTCGCTTGAACTCCAGCTGTATCCGCCGGCGCTACGACTCACCATCGTGAACCTCGTCCGGTGAATCCAGGAAGGGCGAACGCACCTGGACGTCGCCGAACCGCTGGCCGTGCTGGAGATCCGCGGTAAGCAAAACGGAGCACCCAGCCTGCTGCGCGGCCGCGATGATCTGCGCGTCCCACCACGACACGCTGAAGCTGTCCTGGAGTTGCCAGGCTGCCTCCAGCCTCTCCCGACTCGGCAAGGCGGGCGCCCAGGTCAGCAGCGCGCGCACGTCGTCACGCCCCTCGGCGGGCGTCATGCCGGGCCGGAGCTTGGTCGTGACGGTTACGTAGTACTCGTGTAGCACTTGATAGCTGAGTCGTCCTGCTCGGGAGCGCCACAGATGCTGCATCCATCGGGCGGACTGCTCCTGTTTCTCGGGCACTGCCGTGTCGCGCGCGTACACGAGAACATTTGTGTCGACGAAGACGCTATCGCTCATGCAGTTCGTCACGACGCGGCAGCGGATCGGCCGGACTCCGAAGCGACCGGGCTCGGAACGGGGAAGGCTCGGTTGCCAGAATTGCGACCTCGTGACGTCGGATCTTGTAGGCTGCGTTGCGCGCAGCCGTTTTGACTCCGCCGACCCATGAGGCCCCCATGACCGGTCCCCAGGTAGTGCCCGAAACCCGTCGACTCGGCCTGGTGGCAACGATTGTGCCGCTCTGTTGCGCGACGATCGGGACGGCGTCCGGGCAACCCCAGATGGCCGCGGCGAAGGCGGGGGCCGTGTTCGCCGAAGGTCAGGCACAGGTGGTGGAGGCATTTGCCGACCCCGAACGGTGGATCCGGGAACAGCTCTGGGTCGAGGCCCCGTTCGACTCGGACGGCGACGGGGCACCCGATCGGCTGCACGTCGCGGTGGTGCGGCAGCAGCAGACCGAGACGGAGGGGCTGAAGGTCCCCACCGTCTACGGATCGAGCCCCTACTACTCTGGAACCTCGGGACCCCGCGAGTATCTGTGGAACGTGCGGCAGGAACTCGGTGAGGAGCCGCCGCACCGCGAGTTCAGTCCACCGGTGCAGCAGCGCCTGCGACCGGGGATCTCCGCGGGCCTGATCGACGAGTGGGTGCCGCGCGGGTTCGCAGTGGTCCATTCCGAGGCTCCGGGAACGGGTCTGTCGATGGGTTGCCCGACAGTGGGGGGACCGGTGGAATCGCTGGCACCGAAGGCCGTGATCGACTGGCTCAACGGGCGGGCCAAGGGCTACACGACGCGTACCAGCGACATCGAGGTCACCGCTACGTGGTCTACCGGCAAAGTGGGCATGACCGGCACCTCCTACAACGGCACGATCCCGGTGGCGGCCGCGACCACCGGAGTGGAGGGGCTCGAGGCGATCATTCCGGTCGCGCCGAACAACTCCTACTTCCGCTACTACCGTGAGAACGGTCTCATCCGCCATCCCGGCGGCTGGTTGGGCGAGGACATCGATTTCCTCTACGACTTCATCAATAGCGGCGATCCCGAGCGCCGGCCCGACTGCAACGCCCGGATACGCAACGACGAGATGCGCGCCAACCTCGACCGCGTGACCGGCGACTACAACGACTTCTGGGCCACGCGCGATCTGCTCCAGGACGTCGATGGCATCCGCGCCGCCACCCTTATGGCGCACGCGTTCAACGACTGGAACGTCAAGCCCGAACACAGCGTGCTGGTGCTCGAGGCGCTCAAGCGCAACGGCGTCCCGTACCAGGCGTACTTCCACCAGGGCGGCCATGGCGGCCCGCCGCCCATGGAGATGATGAACCGCTGGTTCACTCGCTATCTGTACGGTGTCAACAACGGAGTCGAGGACGATCCCAAGTCGTGGATTGTGCGCGGCGTCGATGACCGGCTGCAGCCAACGCCCTACCCCGACTATCCGCACCCCGACGCCTCGACCGTCACCCTCTATCCGACCGCGGGCGGAGTCCAGACCGGCGGCCTCAGGCTGGAACGGACCGATGGCCAGGGCGCCGAAACTTTGATCGACAACTTCTCGTTTGGCGGCGATGACCTGGCGCAGGCGGAGTGGACCGATCACCGACTTCTCTACGCGACGCCCGAACTCGCTGCGCCGGTGCATCTGTCGGGATGGTCGCGCGTGACGGTGCGCTTGGCCGCCAACAAGCCGGCTGCCAACCTGAGCGTGTACCTGGTGTCGCTGCCGTGGATCGAAGGCCGCCGACCCCGCGGCGGGCTTGTCACGCGCGGTTGGGCCGACCCACAAAACCACGCCGCCCTCACCGACGGGAAGCGCATGAACCACGCGGCCCAGGCACAGAGCGAAGCGCTGGTCCCCGGCGAGCCCTATGACCTCACCTTCAGCCTGCAACCGGACGATCAGATCATCGCGGCCGGCCAACGCATCGGCCTGATGATCTTCTCGAGCGATCGCGACTTCACCCTGTGGCCGGATCCGGGCACGGAACTCACCGTGGATCTCGACGCGACATTGATCGAGTTGCCGGTAGTGGGTGGACTCGACGCTCTCAGAGTCGCGCTCGAGAGCGGCACCCAGAGCCCGTAGAGAATGCCGGCGGCGATCTGGAACTCGGCCCCGCGCGCGGTGAACGAACGACTTCGCTTGATCCAACCTACGGGAGCCACGATGACGTCTGCCGCCCGACGCGCTCTGCTAGCCGGGATCCTATTCCTGGCCCTCGCCCCGCACGGACTGGAAGCCCAGCAGGAGTGGCCGGGCTTCCGCGGCGCGACCGGTTCGGCCGTTGCGGACCTCCGGCTTGATATCGCCACCCTCGCTCCCGAGGTGGTGTGGCGCGTAGAGATCGGCAGCGGGTACTCGGGCGTAGCGGTCGCCGACGGACGCGTGGTGACGATGATCCAGGGGCAGGGACAGGACCGGGGGCAGTTCATGCTGGCCCTCGACGCGGATACCGGCGCCGAAGTGTGGCGGCAGCGAATTGCCGAGGCTTACCCGGGGCACGACGGGTCGTGGGACGGTCCGCTCGCCACCCCGGTGGTGCACAACGGCGTGGTCGTTGGGCTGGAGCCCTGGGGAAGACTCGTCGCACTCGACGCGATCGACGGAGAGCCGATGTGGTCGGTTCACCTGGCCGACGACCTGGGCGCTCCACGACCGGTGTATGGCTTCGCGAGCTCGCCCACCGTGGTCGGCGACACGCTCGTGGTCAACGGCGGCGGCGACGCCGGCACCGTCATGGGCCTCGACCTGCGTACCGGCGAGCGGCGTTGGAAGGTCGGAACCGAGTCGACCGCGTCCCAGTCGCCGGTACGGATGAGCCTGCGCGGGCGCGACCTCGTCGTGTCGGCGGGTAACCGGTCGGTTTTTGCGATCGATCCGGCGACGGGCGACGTGGTCTGGCAGTACCTGCACGAGGGGGGCGGGCCTCGCGGCGCCGCAACCATGGTGCCCGTCGTGGCGGGGGACAACCGCGTCTTCCTGACCCACAGCGGCGACTCGGCCCAGCTGGTTGCCGTCGAGGAGGGAGCCGAGGGCCTCGTCGGCGAACGTGTCTGGGACGAGCGCACCATTCGCAGCACCTACGTGCCGGCCGTGTACCACGACGGCTACGTCTACGGCTACAACCTGCGCATTCTGGTGTGCGTCGACGCCGACACCGGCGAGCTGATCTGGCGTTCACGAGCTCCGGGGGACGGCTTCCCGACCATCGTCGACGGCCACCTGATGATCCTCACCAAGGACGGCACGCTGCACGTAGCACGGGCCACTCCCGACGGCTACGAGGAGCTGGTCGGGGCACCGATCTTCGACGCTCTCACCTGGACACCACCGAGCGTCGCCTACGGAGACGTCTTCGCCCGCAGCCGAACCGAGATCGCTCGCATCGACCTGAACGGCGACGGTACGCGCGCGATCGCCGCGAGCGATCACCGCGTGGCGCGTAGCCTTCCCCCGGGCGACGGCGAGTTCGGCAGGTTCATCCGTAGCGTCGAGGCGGCGGCCGCGGGCGCGGCCAGCGACGCCCTCGATCCGAGCGAACTGATCGACGAGTTTTTCGCGCAGCCGCGTGAATACCCGATCCACGAGGGCGACTCACTCGTGCATTTCGTCTACCGGGGCGAGGCCGCCGACGTTGCCATCACCGGCGACATGCTCGGCACGCGCCAGGACGTGGCGATGGTGCAGGTCGGCAACACCGACCTCTTCTACTACACGGCGGAGTTGCTGCCCGAGTCGCGGCTCTCGTACGCCTTGCTTCGCGATGGAGAGATGATCACCGACCCGCTCAACCCGATGATCGTGCCCACGCTGATTTACAACGCCGAGCGCGAGCACGTCTTCGGCGATCGCCCGCTGCCGATGTCAGAGCTGCGCATGCCGCGCTGGCGGCTCCCCGAGCATCTGCGCGAACCCCCGGAGGCGGCGCGCGGCGTCCTCGACAAGCTCCTGCTCCCTCGCGGGACGGGCGAGATCGAGATGCAGGTGTACCTGCCGGCCGGGTACTCCGACTCTGCCGACCGTTATCCGGTCGTGTACTACCACGGCCCCTCGCCCGCCGAGCTGAGCGCCATTCCGACAACGCTCGATAACCTCATCGCCGACGGCCTGCGACCGGTGATCGCGGTGTGGACGAACATTCAACTCGGTGCCGGTGAGCGTTACACCCGCTACTGGGCCGAGGACCTCGTACCCGCGATCGACGCGCGCTACCGGACCATCGCCAGCGCCGAGGGTCGTGTCGGGGTCGGCGGTGGCTTCGGCGCCCTGGCGGCACTACAAGCCGCGGTCGAGTACCCCGAAATGAGTTCGGGGCTCGCGATCCTCAGTCTGCGCGCTCTGGACCTGCAATGGGACCCCCTCATGCCGGGGTTCGGCACGCCCGCAAGCCGACCGCTGCGCGTGTACCTGGACTGGGGCGTCTACGGTGTCCGCAACCCACAGGAAGTCTGGGACAACCGGGTCAAATCGGCAGACCGTGCCCAGCAGCTTCGCGATCTCGGCTACGAAGTACTGGGCGGCGAGGTCCCCGACGGCGTGGGCTGGGCGAGCTGGCGCAACCACGCCGACGCCGTGCTGCGTGCCATCCTGCCACCGGTGAGCGACCAATAGTCGTCCCTACTGCCGCTCCGCCGGGAGGCGCGGCAACCAGGCGTGCAAACGTCGCAGTTCAGTGAGCAGCAGCAACCGCTGATCTACGACCTCGGGTGTCAGCCGATCCTCTCGATGCCCTGCTGATCGATCGGTCGCGCCGCTTCGCGCTTCATGTCGATCAATCCGTCGCGAGTCACTAACCATAGGCCACCATCTTCATTCGCAACCTGGTGACGAGATGCGTACGCGGCCTCATAGGTGCCGCGCTCGGCGAGCATGAGGTCCAAGGGTAGCGGATCCTCCCAGCCTGGCTCCAGCTTGACGACCCGGTGCATTCGATGTTCGCCAAGCGGGACGATCCCCGAGTCGATGTTGAACCCGCAGCCGCGAGCGGCCTCCAAGGCGGAGCCCAGATCCGCCCAATCTGATTCCAATGAACCTGCATGTCTCTCGACATGTACAGATAGCAGCTTCTCTCGTTGTATTTAATCGTCTATTGAAGTAATATCCGGCCGTCGGTTTCCAGAGGAAGCGACTCCCCGTGCCATCTACCCCGACCCGCGGAGTGATAACCGGATGCCTGATCCACTGACCGATCTGGAACACCTTGTCCTGCTCGCCGTCCTTCGCATCGAGGGCGGCGCCTACGGCGTCGCGGTCGCCGACCTGCTCGCCGACCGCGCGGGGCGCACGGTCACGCTCGGCACGCTCTACAACACGCTGATGCGCCTCGAGGAGCGCGGACTGGTTGCGTCGGAGATGGGCGACCCTGCACCGGTCCGAGGCGGCAAGGCGAAGCGCCTCTTCCAGGTGACCGAAAAGGGCAGCGAGGCGCTGGAGCATACCCACGCCGTGTTCGAGCGGATGCGCGAGGGCATCGCGCCGCCTGGGCGAGCCAGATGAGCCGGCCGCCACTGAGCCGCTCGCCCCGGCTCGGGCGACTCCTTCTGTACGGCCTCCTTCCGTCCGAGCTTGCCTCGGCCCTCGAGGGCGACCTGGAGGAAGGGTTCCGACGGCGAACGGGGCGCCAAGCTCACTTGTGGTTCTGGTGGCAGGTCCTGACGGTGCCCTACTGGAGGCTCACGTGGCGGTACCGGCGGATCGAACGAGCGCGACGGCAACGTATCGGACGCCGCGAAAATCGGAACGGCCCGACCGGAGCCCGACCAAGCGGCGGTGCCTGGACCCTGGACCTTCGCGTGGCACTGCGCAGCCTGCTAACGCGCCCCGCTTTCGCGGTCACCGCGATCCTCACCCTGACGCTGAGCCTTGGTGGGGCCACGCTCCTGTTCAGTGTTACCGAAGGAGTACTCCTGCGCCCGCTTCCGTACGAAGCCTCGGACCGGATCGTGAGCATCTATCTGCTCAATCACGCCTGGCGCACGAGCGACAACGAGCTTCTACGATCGCACTGGGACGATGCCGCAGTCCTCGCCGACCACGCCGAAGCCTTCCATGATCACGTTCCCGAGTTGGAAGGTGCCGCTTCGTCGATCACGTACGGCAGCACCAGTCTGATCTGGGGCGAGCTGGAGGACTCGGTTAGCTCGGTCGGAGTGGATGCGCACGTGTTCGACGTTCTCGGCGTGCCACCGACCCTGGGCCGAGTACCCTCGTCCGCGGAGCACGCCGCGGGGTCGCCGGTGGCTGTTCTGCGGCACGACGTGTGGAAGCGAACGTTTGGCGGTGTACCCGAGGTTCTGGGCGAACCCTTCGAGCTCGACGGCACCGTCTACACGGTCATCGGAGTCATGCCGCCGGGGTTCTACTTCCCGGATGAGCGCAGCGGCGATTTGTGGAGGCCGATCCCGCCGGATCACGCCGACTACCTACGCGCCGGCATCGGCCGGCTCGCCGAGGGAGCATCCGTATCCGAGGCGAGCGCGGCCGTAGACCGCGTTGCCCGCCGACTGGGCGAGGAGAACCCCGAGTACGCGGACCTCGGCGCTCGCGTGGCGCCCGCTCTCGAAGAGATCGTCTCGGGTGTCCGCGTGGGCATTCTTCTACTGTTCGGCGCAGGGCTCGTTGTGCTCTTGGTCGCGTGCCTGAACCTCGCGAACCTGGTCCTGGTCCGAGGAGCGGCCAGGCGCGGAGAACTCGCGGTTCGCGCCGCCATCGGGGCATCGCGAGGGGCGCTAGTACGTGCGGTCTTCGCCGAGGTCTTGATCGTCTGCCTATTGGGAGGGGTGCTCGGGCTCGGAGCAGCGACTCTGGCTATCGACCCGTTCGTGCATGCGCTGACCAGCTCTCTCGGCTCTCTGCCGCGAACCGGCGGTATCGATCTCAATCCCAACGTGCTGGCCTTCGCCCTGGCCGCAACGATGGCAACCGCCATCCTGGCGGGGCTGCCCGTGGCGCTGGCTGCCGCTCGCCAAGATCCGGCGGGAGCGCTGTCGGCAGGGGGGCGCGGGGCAGCTGACGGCCCGAGCACCACACGGCGCGGCCTGCTTGCCGCGCAGGTGGGCTTGGCGGCTCTCCTGCTAACCGGCGCCGGGCTCCTCACTCGAAGCGTGCTGGAAAGTGGCTCGATCGATCCAGGTTTCGAAGCACGGAGTCTGGCCTGGCTGCGGGTGTCCGTCGCATCCGATGACTTGCCCGTCGCGGAAATGGGGCAACTTCGCAACGCGCTCACCCGCATCGAAGGCGTATCGGCGGTCGCGTTCTCCAGAACGCGCCCCATCGGCGGCGCCATGTTCTTCAACGAACTCGGCGACCCGGGCGACGAAGGAAGCCTGGGCACGATTCCCTTCACTCAGGTCGACCCGTCATACTTCCGGGCCCTTGGCATTCCTCTCCTGCGCGGCCGTATCCTCGACAGGCCACCGGCAGAGGACGAGCCCATGCCGGCGATCGTGAACGAGCGCCTCGCGCGCGTGCTTCAGACAGAGGGGGCGGTGATCGGTCGGCGAATGACCTTCGGTAGCGCACAAAGCGCGGTTCCTATCGAGATCGCCGGCGTGGTGGCCGACACCCGCCACTTCCTGCTGCAGGAGCCTCAGGGGCAGCTTTATCTGGTGGACCACGCGTTCGGCCTCCGCAACCAGTACGTAATCCTGCGCGCAACCGGCGACCCGAGCGACCTCCCCGGCCGAGCTCGATCCGTGCTGGCAAGTGCTCTTCCCCAAGCCGAGATCTCCAGTCAGGGCACCACCAAAGCCGATATATCGGGCGCCACACTTCAGCTGCGCACGCGAGCCTGGCTGATCCTGACCCTGGCGGGTCTCGCGGCGGTGCTGGCGATCGTGGGCATTGCAGGTATCGCCGCTCACTTCTTGGCCGCCCAACGCCGGGAGGTGGCTGTTCGGATGGCTTTGGGGGCCGCGCCGCGGCGGGAGGTTCGGCGGGTGCTCGGGCACGCCATGGCACCCGTGTTCCTGGGCCTCGTCGGCGGCCTGGCCGGCACCGCGGTTCTCGCCCGTTTCGCGGAGCGACTCTGGTTGGCAGACCGCTGGGCGGGCCTTTTGTACCAGACCTCCGCCACAGACCCGTGGGTCTACGGTTCGGTGGCCACCCTCCTGTTCGTTGCCGCGGCGCTGGCCGCCTGGCTTCCGAGCCGACGAGCCACGGCGGTCAACCCGGCGGAGGTGCTGAACGGGGAAGGATGAAGCTCTGGCCCGCGGCCGACGGGACCTAGCTTGGATTAGAATATATGTCTGTAGACATACATGCTTGCAGTCATGTATTGTGGCGTCCATTGGATTCATCTCCACCGAGGACGAGCATGCCCCCTTCCGAGGCCGACATTGCCGAGCTGTTGCCCGTGCACCCGCGCGACTTTCACATCCTGCTGACACTGCTTGATGGCGAGTGCCACGGCTACGGCATCGTGAAGGCGATCGAGCGGCGCACATCCAATCAGTTGCGTCTCGACCCGGCGAACCTGTATCGGGCGCTGCAACGACTGACGCTGAGCGGTCTCGTTCGCGACACGGATGCCCCCGACGCGCACGACGAGGACGGTCGCAAGCGCCGCTACCACGGCATTACCGAACTGGGCCGCCTCACGCTCGAGGCGGAGGCCGAGCGTATGCGCGGCCTGGCCGACGCGGTTCAGGTGCGCGGCCCCGTGGCGTCGTCGGGCAAGTCGTGACTCGCGCCGACCAAGGCGTGCGCGCGGCCGAAGCTCCCGACTGGGAGCGCCCCCCTGCCGGTCTGCGTTCCTACCGCGCCGCGTATGCACTCCTGAGCCAGGCACTGCCGCACTCGCTGCGGCGGGACTACGGCGACGACATGCTCCGACTGGCCGACGCGCTCTACCGTGACGCCGCGCAGCGAGGTCGTCGAGCGGCGCTACGCGTGGCAGCGACCTCGCTGATGCTCCTGCTCGGCCACGCCGTTGGCGGACGCTGGCAACAGATTCGTTCCCGATTCGGAGCCCCTTCAACGCTCCCACCAGTTCCCCGAGATGGAGGCGGCCCCTTGCGCGGTCTGCACCACGACATTCGACTTGGCCTGCGCGCGCTTGTCCGGGATCCCGGCTATGCGGCCCTGGTGATCTTCACCCTGGCGCTGGCGATCAGTGTGAACAGCACGATGTTCCCGATGGTGCGGTTGTTGCTGTCGCCACCGGTTCCGTTTACCGACATCGACACGCTCGTCTTCCCATACTCGCGCAACCAGGAACTCAACCGGCAGCGCGCCGGTATGTCGCTCCCCGACATGCTCGACCTGCAGGCAGTGCCGGCGATCGAGGCGCTGACGGCGCAGCGTCGCGAACGGTTCCTGATCTCGGGTTCCGAAGAGCCGGCCCGTGTGGGCGGCGCCGCGGTCTCGACCAACTACTTCGACCTGCTCGGGCTGCAGCCGGAAATGGGCCGCGGCTTTCGACCGGAGGAGTCGACGCCAGGAAACGACCGGGCGTTGCTGATTACGTGGAGCAGCTGGGAGAATCGGTTCGGCGGCGACCCTCAGATTCTCGGCCGTGAGGTGCTACTCGACGGCATCGCGCACACGGTTGTCGGTGTTCTCCCCGAACGCGTGGAGATGGGGAGCTTCCGATCGATCGAGTTGTACCGACCGCTGGCGCACGACGAGGCCGCGCTGCAGCGTGACCGTCGTGACCTGTATCTGATCGGCCGCTTGGCCGAGGGCGCCACCTTGCAGCAGGCACAGGATGGCCTGATGGCGGCCTCCCTCGAATTGCAGAGCGTGCATCCGGATAGCAACGACTCCTGGCAGGTGGTTACGCTGGGCTTTCGCGAGGCCATGGTCGGACCCAATGCGGCGGTCGTGTTCTCGCTCATGAGCGCGGCCGTGGTCTTCGTCCTGCTGATCGCCTGCATCAATGTCGCCAACCTGACATTGGCCCGTGCTACCGCCCGGCGCCGAGAACTCACCGTGCGCGTCGCGCTCGGCGCACGCCGTTGGCGCGTGGTTCGGCAGTTGCTCATCGAGAGCACGCTGCTGGCGCTGTTCGCAGGGGGCGTCGGGCTGTTGCTGACCCGCTTCATCTTCCAGGGTTTGGTGGCGCTGACACGGGGGCGTGTGGGCCTGTTCAACGAGCTCCACATCGACGGCCGCATGCTGCTGTTCGCTTTGTTGCTGTCGTTGACCACGCCGATCCTCTTCGCACTTGGGCCCGCACTGCGAGCGTCGGCCGGCGATCTGAGCACAGCTCTCAAGTCGGGCGGGCGGGGCGCCAGCTCTGGCCGCACGGAGCGGCGCCGACGCGGCATTCTGGTGGGGGCGCAAATCACTCTGGCCATGGCGCTGCTGATCCTGGCCAGCCTCAGCTCACGCAGCATGCTCAATCTCCTGAGCATCGATCTCGGCTTCGATGGAGCCAACCTGCTCACCTTCCAGATCGAGTTGCCCAGGGCCAACTACTCCACTGATGAAGATGTCGGAGAGTTCTTCGTGGCGGCGCGCGACGAGATTGGTGCGATCCCCGGGGTTCGAGACGTTGCGATCGTCAGCCACCGGCCGATTCTCGGCGGCGAGCCCTCGTTGCGGCTCTCGATAGAAGATCAGACCGATGGCCTGACCGGCGATAGCGCCATGGCGGCGACCGTCGTCATCGATCCCGGATTCTTCGAAACCATCGGCACCTCAATAGCACGGGGACGTGGCTTCGAGGCTGGTGACGATGAGACCGGCGTTGCCGTTGCGATCGTGAGCTTGGCAGCAGTGGACCGTTACTGGCCCGACGGCAACGTCCTTGGCAGCCGCATCCGCGTCGGCACCGACACGACCGCACCGTGGCGCCAGGTGGTCGGAGTGGTCGCCGACCTTCGCAACCCGGATGCCAATCTGCCGCCAGAACCGCACGTCTACCTTCCGTTCGCGCAGAACCCGCGCATGGCGATGTCGTTCCTGGTCAGGACATCGGGCTCGCTGGAGCAGTTCGCCAGCGTGGTCAGGGAGCGCGTATGGCAGATCGATCCCCTGCAGCCAATCGATGACTTCCGAACGATGCAGCAAATCCGCCACGATGATTTCGGCGGTGACCTGGCGGTGATCGGTCTGATCGCCTTTTTCGGAATCGTGGCGTTCGGACTGGCGGTTGCCGGTGTGTACGGAGTCGTTTCCTACTCCGTCGGCCAGCGTCGCCGCGAAAACGGGGTTCGCATGGCGGTGGGCGCACGCCGCCAGGATGTCCTCGGCATGGTGACGCGGCAGGGTCTCACCCACGTTCTGGCGGGCATTGTCGTCGGACTCGCTCTCGGGCTTGGAATGGCGCGACTGCTGGTGGGCATGCTCTACGGCGTCACGACCTCCGACCCGACCACCTTCGTCGGCGTCCCGCTCCTGCTGCTCGGTGTCGGCCTGGTCGCGGCACTGATACCGGCACGCCGCGCCGCGCGGCTCGATCCCGTCGATACCCTGCGCGTGGACTAGCGGCTAGAGCCTGGACGCCAGTTAACAACTCCGGTCAACCTGGCCGCGGCGGTTCATTCACCGTTTCCTCACCTAGCGGGGCGCGGCGAGTGCGCCGCTAGCCGACGTGGAGCTGCGCAGGCCGAGCCCGCCCCTATTCGTGTCGCAACGCGGAGACGGGGTCGATACGCGTGGCCCGTCGGGCGGGCAGCCACGCCGCCAGGATACCCACCAGTGCCGCGGCGGCGATCACCGCCCCGTAGGTAACCAGATCGGTAGGCTCCACCTCGAACAGCAGCTGGGTCAGGAACTGCGTGGCGCCAACCGCACCCAGAGCCCCGAGAGCTGCGCCGACAACGACGATCCGGAGCGCCTGGCGCACGATCATCGAGACCGTTGTCGCGGCACTGGCCCCGAGCGCCATGCGCACACCGATTTCACTCGTCCGCTGCGCCACCGAGTAGCTGACGATGCCGTAGGTGCCGACAACCGCGAGAATGGCGGCGCACATCGCCAGCCCACTCAGCAGGGCGGCGTTGAATCGCGGCTGCGCCGCGGACTCCCAGAGCAGATCCGAAATGGCGACTACTTCGGTAGGTCGCAGCTGCGGATCGATGTCGTGGAGAACGTCACCCATCGCTCGGGCGACGGCAGCCGTGTCCATGTCCGACTGTGCGACAACCTGCATCTGTTGGGTGGCGATCCGCCCATACGGCAGGAAGATCTCCGACTCGTACTTGGACTGCAGCCCGCCATTGTGGATGTCCGCCGCCACGCCGACGATCTCGACCTTGCCGATTCCCAGAACGTCCACGGTCCGACCGAGCGGATCGTACTCGGGGAAGTAGCGACCCACGAGAGTCTCGTTAACGAGCCCTACCAGGACGTCGCTGCTCGTGTCGAGTTCGGCCAGGGCACGTCCGCTCACGACCTCCATACCCATCGCGTCGAAATAACCTGGAATTATCAGCCGGATCTGCGCGTTCGGATTCGCCGTGGGGAGAGCGGCTTCGAGGCCTAGAACGGTGAACTGCATCTCCAGTCCCACCCCCACATTGCTCATCGGAAGATCCGAGACGGCCCCGGCCTTCGTGATCCCCGGCATCTGTCGAACGCGCCCGACGAACTCCTCGAAGAACGGGCGGAAATCGCTGCGCGCGTAGCGTGACCGGGGCACCTTCACCGCTACCGAAACTACGCCATCCTGCCGAAACCCCGGATCAACCTGGCCGAGTCGGACAAAACTGCGCACCAGAAGTCCGGCACCTACGAGCAGCACGATAGCAAGAGCAACCTCCACTACCACCATCAGCTCGCGGAGTCGCTGCCCGCCGCTGGTGGCGGTCCCGGAGGCACCGGCCGGCTTGAGCAGTTCGTGCAGGTCGGGCGCCATCGAACGCAGCGCCGGCAACGACCCGAACAACACTGTCGAGCCAACCGACAAGACGCCTGCCACCAGCAGAACGACTCCATCCACGCCCATGGACCCCACCCTCGGGATCTCGGCGGGCATCACGCTGCGCAGGAATGCTGCTCCCCAGAACGCGAGGAGGACGCCGATTGCGCCGCCGACAACACCCAGGATCAGGCTCTCCGCCAGCGACCGGAAGCACAGGTCGCGCGGGCGCGCCCCGAGCGCGGCTCGAACGGCGAACTCCCGGCTCGCGGCCGTCGAACGGGCAACCAGCACGTTGGCGATGTTGGCGCAGGCGGTGAGCAGAACCAGAAGAACCGCGGCGGAGAGCACCAGCAGCATCGGTCCGAGATCGCCGAGCAACTCCATGCGAATCGGCTCGGCCGTCATGCCCCAACCCTCGTTCGTGTCGGGAAACTCGGCGGCCAGCTGCCGGGCCATCGCGGCCATTTCGGCGCGCGCGCTGTCCAGCGTCACGCCACCGTCCAAACGGGCGATCGCATCGAACTCGCGATGGTCTCGTTCGAGCAGGATTCTGTCGGTCAGGCCCATCGGGAAGTACAGCTCCATCGCGTCGTCCCCGGGCGGAAACTGGAAGCCCTGCTCGGTAACCGCTACGACGGTGTAGGGCATGCTGTCGAGGTCGATGGTGGAGCCGATGATATTCGGGTCGGACCCGAAGCGGCGGGTCCACGAGGCATGCGTGATGACCACCTTCTTCCCGGATCCAGGGTCCTCGTCCTCGTCGGTGTAGAACCGCCCGAGGGCCGGTTTCGCGTCGAGCACGCTGAACACTCTGGCGGTGACGGTCAGGCTGCCAACCTGAGCCGGTTGGTCGAGCCCGGTCAGCGTCGAGCCGATGGCTCGGTAAAGAGCGACCTGCCCGTCGAAAGCGCTGGCCCCATCACGCAGGTCGCGGTAGTCGGCGGGAGAGAGCCGGAAGCGATCCGAGTCGTCAGCTCCGGCCGTTGCCCACAGAACCACGAGCCGGCTGTCGTCGCCGTACCCGAGCGGACGCAGCAGCACGCCGTTGACGATGCTGAAGATCGCCGTGTTGGCACCGATGGCGAGCGCCAACGTGGCGATCACCACCAGCGTAGGCCCGGGCGTAGAGAAGAGCGAGCGTGCTGCGGCCTTGAAGTTGTCCACGAAGTCCTGCCTAGCGGGGAATCAGGCGTGCCGACCTCGGCACTCTTGCTTACTACTACTCGCCACCCGCCCGATTCGTTGACATTCCTTGCATGCCGCTGTGCGTCCGTCCGAATCTTTCCCTGGCAACACAAGAGGAATGCTGATGAGCGAGACTCGAGTCCGCCAGGTGTCGCTGCAGCGCGTATTCATAGGTTCTAGCGGTTAGGGCCCGGACGCCGGATAACAACTACGGTCAACGTGGCCGCAGCTGTTCATTCACCGCTTCCTCGCCTAGCGGGGCGCGGCGAGCACTTCGTTCGCGTGATCGATGAAGCGGTGATCGAACAGCTCGTCCTCGGCGAGAACGCGGCCCAGCAGGCCACTCGCCACGTTCCACTCCTGGTAGCCGCGAAAGACATCGGCATCAATGCGCGCGTCATCGGGAGTCGGCGCCCAGCATGCCGTCGCGACCTGCTCGGAGGTCAGGCCGGTGAAGCTCTCCGCCAACTCCAGGTTGCGGGCTGTCTTGCCCTGGTTGAACTGGCGGACCGCCTGCAACATCGCCACCGCGAAGCGTTCACCCACCTCCTGACGCTCCTCCAGAATCGTCGGCCCGTATTTCACCACCGAAAACGCGTAATCGGGAACGATTCGGTCGACGCGCTCCCACACCGCGGCCTCTTCGGACTCGAGCAGCAGGCTGATGTGCGGCTCGCTCAGAACGGTGACATCGACGGCACCGTTGATCAGGCTCGGAATCGCCGCCGGGGGTGGCAGGTCGGTGATAACGAGATCGTCGACGGTCAGATCCAACGGCCGCAGCAACTCATCCACCCAATAGCCGTGCGGTGTGGTCACGTTCACGTCGAATTTCAACCGCAAGAGCTGTTCAGGATCGAGCAGTGCCCCCGACTCGAGGTGTTCGCGGCGAGTGAGAATGGCGGCATACGTGCAGGCTTCTGGGTCCAGATTGCTCACGGCTGCCACCATGCGCACCTTCACCCCGAGCGCTGCCATGTTGAGTTCGTTCAGCGTCAACATCCCACTCGCAACGTCGACCTCGCCGCGCGCCAGCGACGTCATGATCTCCTGGTCCCGACCCAGGCGAACAAACTCGACGTCGAGATTCTGGTCGGCGAAGTAGCCCTCTTCGGCGGCGATGTGAAACGGCACTACCGAGAGGAACGGCAACACCGCGACCCTCACGTGATCGGGACCTGTGTCCGACGGCGACTCCGTCGTCCGTCCACCGCAGGCCAAGGCGACCATCGCCAAGCCGAGGGCACAAGTACCAAGAAACAGGACGCGCGCCCGCGCGTTCGGGAACCGTGCAGGCCGCAGAAACATGATTTCGATCCCCTCGTCGTGGCGTAGACGACCGATCTTAATCGGACAAGCGCCTCTTTTAAAGAGCTGGGAGGATCTCGTCGCAAAGATCGCAGTCTGAGGGAGACCGCTACTTCGGGTCTTTCTTGAACCGCGACGCCTCGAATATCCGCACGAATCAGAAGCCGAGGCGGCGTTCAAGGGAACATCCGATCCGTGCAGGGTGAAGGCCGCGGCCATCTCATTCCAAAAGATCCCGCTGGGCTTGGATTCCCGTATCGAATTTGCCATGATGTGTATAATTATCGAATCAGGTACACATCCCGACGAACCCATGCGCACCAATATCGTGATCGACGACGACCTCATGGATGACGTCCTGGCCACGACCGGTCTGCGCACGAAACGTGAGGCGGTCGAGTCGGGCCTGAGGCTGCTGCTGAGGCTTGCGCGGCAGGAGCAGCTGCGGAATCTGCGCGGCAAGCTTGCGTGGACCGGCGACCTCGAGCGCATGCGGACCGACGCGTGATTCTGGTCGACTCGTCGGTTTGGATCGACTATTTCAACGGCCGTACATGCGCTGAGACAGACCGGTTGCACAATCTGCTCGGCCGAGATCTGGTGCTGACTGGCGATCTCATTCTCATCGAGGTGCTGCAGGGCTTCCGTTCAGACGAGGACTTCCGCAAAGCAAGCCGGCTCCTTGGCCAGCTCGCCTACTCGGACCTCGGCGGTCGCCAGGTAGCCATCACGGCGGCTACTCACTATCGACAACTGCGGCGTTCCGGGGTGACGGTCCGGAAGACGATCGACGTGGTCATCGCGACGTTCTGCATCCTCGGCAAGCACCGGCTGCTCTACACGGACCGCGACTTCAACCCCATGGTCGAACATCTGGGTCTGCGGTCCGATTGCCGGCTAGCCTGAGATCGCCCGGGCGAACTCCTCCCAGTGCGGCTCGGTTGGCTTGTTGGCCTCGAACAGCGACACGCCGGATGCGCCTCCGGCGAGCGCGGCGCGGACGGCCCGTCCGAGTTCCTCGGGGTCGAGTTCCGGCACATAGAGACCCGCGTAGAGAGGCAAGCGACCATCGAGCGCCTCTACTCCCTGGCGTGTTCCCTGCTCGATCCACTCGACCGGCTCGAGATAGAAGCTGTGATACAGCATCGGTAGCAAGGCATCGACGTTCCAACGAACCCAGTCCTGGCGCACCAATGCGCGGGCGATGTCGGGCGTCGGGAAGACTGCGGCGGTGACCTGCTTGCCGGCACCGTGTACGACGGCGGCAAGTTCGTTGACCACTCGCGTGATGGAGTCGTAGCGGAACTGCAGCCATGCCTCGTTGGACGGAGGGTCGGGCAACGCCGCGGGATCATCGCCGGTCTGCTCGATGAACTGACGGCGGCACTCGTCGCAGTAGCAGTAGTCGAACTCCGGGTGCTCGCGATCCTGCACCAGGTCGTATTTCTCCCAGAGTGAGCGCGGCAGGATCACGTCGGGGTAGCGGATGTAGTCGAGATGCACGCTGCCCAGGTTCTCGATCGCCGACAGCGACGCCACGTGCTCGGCAAGATGGCGCCGCACCGGTTCGCGACAGGGGCACAGGAATCGGTAGTACTCGACGTACGGCGGATGGGTTGCCGTCGACTCGCCCTTACGGTTCACGGCGTACCACTCAGGGTGATCGGCCTCGAGCCCGCGCCGCATCAGGGTGGAGATCCACGCGTGCGTTTCGAGCCCCGCGGCGCTGGCCGCCGGAATGAAACGCTCCAGCTCTTCGACCTCGCCGGTTCTCATGAGAATGGCGTCGATGCCGGCCGCTCGCCAGCGGTCGAACTGTGGCTTCCACGGTTCGATCGAATCGAAGTCGCCGTTTACCCACGCCCAGTTCTTACGCGGCCAGCTCCCACGCGGCACGTTCTGCGTGCCGAGCCCCGGCATCGCCGCGCCGTGATGCCGCGTCGTGGCAGACAGCGAACCGGTCCCGATGGCGATCGTACCGGTGCCTAGGAACTGCAGGAACTGTTTGCGATTCATGGCGCTTCCCACGTGAGGCTGTCTTGGCGGATGTAGAGCGTCCGGCCGGATACGCCTGGCGCGGAGATAACCCAGCCGACGGTAGTGCGTTCCAATCGGGGCTCGAAACGGAACTCCGGAATCTCCACGTCGCCCGGCTGCAGCTCCTCGATGCGGGTGGCATAAGCACCCTGCTCCTCCATCAGCCGCCGTTGGCGATAGTAGAGCTCGCGCAGCGCCCGGCGCACAGCATCGTCGGGGTCTGCTACGAACGGCTGCGCGTCGCCACCGGCAGCCACATCGGAGAACTGCACGAATCCCCAGTGTTCGGGCCGATGCATGTTGATCGCGTGTTGCGGGCTCCACACCCAGTTGTCTTCGGGCAACGGTTCGCCCGTGGCCACGTCCAGCCGCTTGGTGTAGCCGCTGTCGGTGTGGTCGAGCCGCCATTGAACGCGCGAGAAGTTGATTCGCCAGGTCTCACCAGGCGCCGGTGGACCCGGATGCCGGGCGGCCTCCTCCAGCACCGACCAGGGCATGGCGATCTCCACTGTCCACCCACTGTCCTGGTCGCTTGCGTCGTTGAGGGTGCCCTCGAGTTGCACACCCACCCGCAGCCCCTGGATGTCCCAGCTATCGATCGCGGGGCCGCCGTCGCGATACGGCTTCAACAGCATCAGATCCCAGACCGTCCCGAG
>JAJCXS010000083.1 GCA_029263335.1 Acidobacteriota bacterium
CTGCTGCTTCTCTGGTTTCCAATCGGCTTCGTCTTCACGAAACGGTACTTGGACAGGATGGAATGCCTACTGACCGGAAACGCACTCAAGGTCAAGAAAGGGATCTTCGTCCGAACCGAGAAGACCATCCCTCTTGAGAAAATCACGGACATGGGAATGGTCCAGGGACCTGTCATGCGGCGCTTCGGCCTGCACACGCTCACTGTCGAGACAGCAGGCCAGTCTGGGGACGGGGCGCTAGTTTCACTGACGGGCATCGAAGACGCGCCCTCGTTCAGGGAAGCTGTCTTGACCCAGCGCGACGTTCTTTCCGCCCCCGTAACCCATTCGACTCCAGCGGACGTACCGAAGGAGCCACTAGGTGCGAGTGCCTTGCTTTCGGAAATCAGAGATTCGCTCCTGCGGATAGAAGCGAAACTCGAGAAAGCAGACGATCGCTCATAGCTGGCAATGGCGATGGGCTCGCTGCGCCCCCTATTGTCAGGATGATCGGTGATGTTGTCCTCCCCTTGGAGCAATTGGGCTGTATTGTTTGGGGGCACGTGTACGCGTGCATTCGTAGCTCGCAATGGCACATCTGCATTTTCAGCGGATGATGGTCAAAGCGAACACAACAAGCAGGTAGCGGAATGGCTGACGGCAAGATCAAGAAACTCACCGACCGCGGATTTGGTTTCATCGCCCAGGATGGCGGCGAGGAACTCTTCTTTCACATGTCCGCGTGCGACGGCTGCGCCTTCGACGACCTGCGCGAGGGCCAGGCGGTCACGTTCAACGTTGGCCAGGGCGACAAGGGACCGCGCGCAGAGAACGTCAGAGTCGCCTAGGACTCTCTGCATCGGGCTTCCCGGATCGCTGGGATGCCCGTCGACGGCTCCGATGACTTGCCTCCGGCCCTTTCACGGGGCCTGAGGCTTGTTCGGAGGCCGGCGATGCTGTGCGCGCCTTGGCGACGGTCGAAGCCGGTCAGGCCGTGGCAGCGACGCGTCGCGTCTCAGGCGACGAATCGAGGGCCTCTAGCAGGGCGTTCATCTGCCGGTTCAGCTCCAGGTGCGCCTCTTTGACCTGGGAGAACGTCCAGTCGAACGCAGCGACCCGGTCGGTCCTGACGACCCGCCCGCCAATGCCCTGCAGCAGGTCCATCAGCACCGCCGGATCTCGCCGATCATCGCGCTGCGCACTCGAGGCGCCTTCGCCGCGGTGGAAACGCGCCCGGGTCGAAAAGTCCCCCTTGTTGGTGTTCTCTAGGGAGGCCCACCCCGACACACGTTCACCACGGCCTGTGGGAGTCTCTCTTGACGAAGCGCGACCGCGAGCTCGGAATGGGGCGTGCCATCACTCGGCGCGATCTGCTCAACGGAGCGGGCATCGCGATCACCGGGAGCGTCGCCTTCCCCTGGGCGTGTCGGACGGAGCCACCTGGTTCGACTCCGGGCCCGTATCCGCCCATGCTGACCGGTCTGCGGGGCAGCCATGAGGGCTCGTACGAGGTTGCGCATCAAATGCGCGACGGGAAGCGGTGGCCCGACGCCGCCGACACGGGCGAGACCTACGACTTGGTGGTAGTCGGCGGTGGGCTGAGCGGGCTCGCCGCCGCCTATTTCTACCGGGAGCAGGCGGGCCCGGCGGCGCGCATCCTCATCCTCGACAACCACGACGACTTCGGCGGACACGCGAAGCGCAACGAGTTCCATCACGACGGGCGGATGCTGCTCGGGAACGGCGGCACCATAGAGATCGAGGACCTCAACGAGTATGGCGAGGCCGCACAGCGACTGATACGCGATCTCGGCATCGACGTAGACCGCTACTCCGATCTCATCGACGAGGAACTGTTCCGCTCTCGCGGCATGGGTCGGGGTGTCTTCTTCGACCAGGAGACCTTCGGTGAGGACCGCCTCGCCGTACGGAAAAGGGGCACCTCATGGGCCGATTTCGTCGAGCAGACGCCGCTCTCGGAGGCCGCACGGCAGGGCATCGTGCGGCTCTACGAGGACGACGTCGATTATCTGCCCGGGCTGTCACTGGACGAAAAGCGTGACTATTTGCGCTCCGTGAGCTACGAGCAGTTCCTCCTGGAGACCGTCAAGGTCCACCCCGACGCCATCCCCTTCCTGCAGCTGGGGACGACCTACTGGGCGATCGGTATCGACGCCCAATCCGCGTGGGCCGGCGTCGCGGCGGGCTATCCAGGGACGAGCGCCCTCGGGTTTGCTACCGAACGGCCGGAGCCGAGGTACTTTGCTTTCCCCGACGGCAACGCCTCCATCGCCCGACTGATCGTGCGCGCGCTCAATGGTCGCGTCGCCCCGGACTCCGGACCCGGAATGGAGGGCATCGTCAGCGCCAGGTTCGACTACTCGATGCTCGACCGCCACGACATCCCGGTCCGTATCCGCCTCGAGAGCACCGCGGTCCACGTCGCCCATGTGGGCGATGTGCCCGAGGCAGAAGAGGTGGACGTGACCTACGTTCGTGCCGGCACTGCAGCCCGCGTCCGCGCCCGTCACTGTGTCCTTGCCTGCTACAACTCCGTGATCCCCTACCTTTGCCCGGAGCTACCCGAGAAGCAGCGGCAGGCGCTGTCGCAATCGCTGAAGGCGCCGCTGGTCTATGCCAGCGTCCTAGTTCGCAGCTGGTCCTCGCTCGAACGGCTTGGGACGCAGGTAGTGGAGTGTCCCGGTGCGTACTGGGACGGGTTGGACCTTCGCCAGCCCGTGACGCTCGGCGACTATCGCCCACCGCGGTCGCCGCAGGAGCCCATCGTGCTGCTGCTCCTCCGCGCCCCTTTGTCGAAGGGCCGCTCGGCCCAGGAGCAATGGCGGGCCGGCCGAGTGGAGCTGCTGCGGACGAGCTTCGAGACCTTCGAGCGCGAGGTACGGGATCAGCTCGGACGAATGTTCGGCGATGGAGGGTTCGACCCGGCGCGGGACATCGAGGCGATCACGGTTAACCGTTGGCCTCACGGCTATGCGTACGGACAAGACCCAGAAACCGGCAAGGTAGCGTACGTGCTGGACGAACTACCGGAGGATCGGCAACCGTGGAGAGAGGCGCGCCGGCCGTACGGCCGCATCGTCATCGCCAACTCTGACGCCGCGGCAAACGCGATGACGGAAAGCGCATTCAGCCAGGCACATCGAGCGGTGACGGAGCTTCGCTAGGAGACCCTCCGTAGCGAGAGCCCGATCTGCTCCGAGTCGCAGCGGACGTCCGCTCAGGGAGCAGCGGTCTTTCGCGGAACCTGTTGGATGGCATCCGGATCGAAGGCGATCCTGCATACCAGCGCGCGATCGAAGTCTTCGAGTCCCGCCTTCCCAACCCGGTTGATCTCCGCTTGCCCTCGGGCGACGGCTGCTTTGACGGCGTCGACATCGACGCCGAGGAAGCATCCTGTGAACGGACCTAGCTTCAAGGCGACGTTGTTGAGGTGCTTGACCACGCCGTGGTGGATGCCCCGCTGGAGCTGGTGATAAGCGGCCGCCAGCTGAATCAGCGCCTGGAGAAAGACACGCGCTGGCTCGTCGTGCCGCAGCCAGATCTGTTCCCACGCCTCATGGCTCTCCCAGAACTCGCCGGCATTGAACAGCTCGACCCCGCGCGCCATGTCGCGCCGATCCTCGTCGGTCATGGGGAGTTCGACGACGTCTTCAGCGGCCAGCACATACCCGGGCTTCAGGCGGGCCGCCAGCGGATCAGAGCGCTGCATCGGGGGTCCGTCCCTGCTGTCGAGACATGCTGCTAACCTAACGAGGTGATGTTGACGGCTACGTCTTCACGCCCGAGGAATGGAATCCTGGGTGGCGGCATATATAGGTCAAGGCGGCGCACAGGCCGACCGTTGCTACTTTACTAGGAGCGTGATCGTGAGCGGAATCAACTATAGCTGCCCCAAGTGCAATGGCCATGCCTACGAGACTCGCGAGCTGCGCGGCTCGGGCGGGTTCTGGAGCAAGATCTTCGATGTCCAGGGCCAGCGCTTCACTACGGTGATCTGCACGAACTGCCGCTACACGGAGCTGTTCCACGCCGAAACGAACAAGCTCGGCAATATCTTCGATCTGTTCACGAACTAGCTGACTGCGTAACGAGACGGACACCTCCCCCCGCGCGAAGCACGCGCCAATAGCGACGCTCGTGAATCTCTACGTGGCAACAACGCCGCTGGCATTGCTGAACCTCCGCGAAGCCCGCCATCAACTGCAGCCGCCAGGGCACTCGGCTACCCTGGTCATCGTGTCATCCGCCCCCCACTACCCGCGATCGATCGCTCAGATGCAGGCTCTGGCCGAAGGCGATTCCGGCTGGCGTGAGACGATCACGATACGACCTGGGAACCTCGGCCATGGTGCGTACCTGGTACGACGCAGTCTCGCGTTCCGGCGACTGGCGCGCCGGTTTTCGACCGTCGACAGACTCGTTCTGGGGCACTACTGGGCCCCGCTATTCGAGCTGGCGAATCGCCTCACCTATGGCGAGCTGTTCGTGGCCGACGAGGGGTCGAGCACCCTCGACCTCTTCGATGCGGCGCTCGGCCACGCAGGCAGGATCTGCGCCGGAGGCATGCCAAAGACCCGCCTGCGCCGGTTGGGAAGACGAGTGCTGCAGGTCGACACCGCCCAACCCTCGGCAATGTCGTTCTTCAGCGGCTTCTGCCTGCCTGACACAGAGCAAGTCGGCTACGTCGCCAACGACTATGAGCTGCTTCGCCGACGCAGCGCGGACTGTCAAACAAAAGGTGTCTGGTTCCTTGGCAAGCCCTGGATCGAAAAGGGACTCATGAGCATCGAGGCATACTCGCGACTGCTAAGAGCAGCAGCCGAACGAGCCGGGGAACCGGTGGACTACATACCCCACCGAGGAGAAGAGCTGGCAACTCGACGGCAACTTCTCGCCGAGCTCGGCTGGAACCTCCGCGACCTGGGGGTGCCGCTTGAAGAACATGTCGCCAGCTCGGGCGAAGCGCCCCGGATGGTCGTGGGGTGCGCGTCGACCGCCCTGGCTACGTTGGCCAAGATGCTCGGCGACCGAATTCAGTACCTGGTAATCAAAGACAACCCTGACGCCGCGCGCCTGGATCGCCTAACGCGATACCTGGAAGAGCACCTGCCCAGTTCGGCGAACTTTGTGACCCTCCTATCAAGCGAGTTAGCTGCATGAGCAAGCGTCGACGCCTCGGAAGACGTTTCGCCGACCTGGACGAGGTCTACGTCATTGGCGAGGCAGGCAACAACCACAACGGCGAACTTGCGCGCGCCCGGGCCCTCATCGACGCCGCCGTCAACTCCGGATGCCACGCCGTGAAGTTCCAGAAGCGCGATATCGGGCAGATGTTTACCGACGACATCCTCGACGCTCCGTTTCAGGTTGATGGAGCCCCGGATTGGGGGAGCACACAACGGACCGTGCGCGAGCACCTCGAGCTGAGCGCCGATGAGTTCGCCGCGCTTCGCGACTACGCCAGGGACCTCGAGATCGATTTCATCGCAACGCCGTTCGATTGCCCATCGGCACAAGTGCTGGCCGGGCTGGAGATGGACGCATGGAAGATCTCCAGCCACAGCTTCACTGATCTACCTCTTCTGGAGGCCGTGGCAGCCCATTGCCGCTTGCGCCCCGTGCCGGTGTTCCTCTCGGTCAGCATGGCGGACGAGGACGACGTCCGCAGTGCACTCGGTGCTTTGGCCGGGCTCGATGTCGTTCTCATGCATTGTGTGTCGAGTTACCCGATGCGAGCCGAGGATGCACGCCTTGGATACCTCGAGTGGCTGCGGGCTTTCGGCTACCCCGTCGGCTTCAGCGACCATGAAACCGGCACCCTCGTGGCGTCCGCAGCGGTCGCCCTTGGGGCCCGAGTGATCGAGAAGCACTTTACGCTCGACCGCACACTGCCCGGCTTTGACCACACCCTCAGCCTGGAGCCGGAGGGGCTACGAGGCCTCGTCCGCGACATCGGGAAGATCAAGGCCGCGCTCTCTGGCGGTGACGTCCGGACGGGGGTGCTCCCGTGCGAACGTCGCACTTTCAACGACCGTCGCAAGTCGCTCGTTTCGACGCAGTTGATACCGTGCGGGACTCCCATCACACCTGACATGCTGACCACCAAGGGGCCCAATCGCGGATTGGAGCCGAAGCTGATTCGCAAGGTCGTGGGCACGCGCCCGGTCGCGGATATTCCAGCGGGCACGCACATCACCGCCGCGGCGCTCGAAGCGTGACCGCCCGCACTGTCCGCGCGTTGGAGGAGAGGATGCGTACAGGGACTCAAGGGGCTACTCCGTGAACTCGACGATCGCCATCGTCCTTGCGCGGGGCGGGTCGCGCGGCGTGGCCCGCAAGAACGCACGGAGGCTTGTCGGATCTCCACTGATTGCCCATACGATCCACGCCGCGCTTCAGGCTGAACTTGTCGACCGCGTCCTCGTATCGACAGACGATGACGAGATCGCCACCATTGCGACGGTCTGCGGTGCCGAAGTGCCGTTCCAGCGACCGTCCGCGTTGGCGACCGACGAGGCAACATCGGAACAGGTACTCGTTCATGCGCTCGATTGGCTTGTTGCGCATGAAGGCCACGCGCCTGAGGTCTTGGTCTACCTACAGTCAACAAATCCGTTTCGCCCTGCCGGATTGATAGACCATTGTGTTCGCCGACTGCGTGAATCGCCGCGACTCGACTCGGTGTTCGCCGCAGCCCCTACGCATAAGAAGTTCTGGCGGCAGAAGGACGCTGGCAGCTGGACCCGAATCGGATCGTCCGCGCGCCACCTGCCGCGGCAAATCGATTCCGAGTGGCTCATGCGTGAAGACACCGGCATCGCCTGTGCGACACGCTCCCGGGTCGTCCTGGACACTGGCTGCCGCCTGGGCGATGCGATCGACGTGATCGCCAACGACGATCCCCTGGCGGCGATCGACATCGACACGGAAGCCGACTGGTGGCTCGCGGAGACCGTCGCCCGGCGTTTGAACGCACGGCCTGAGCACAACTACTGCCTGCTCCCGACTCCATCGTCGACGCGGCAACGTAGCGATACTGATCTTCTCTCCGATGAAGAAGGCTAGCGTCGCCGATAGTTTGACTTGCGCTGGTGGCAGCGACACCAAGCTTCGCACAGGAAGTCTGGGTCATCCGGTCGCCGCTTCGGCTATTCGTTCGACGACCTCCAGTCCGCCTTGGTAGCTAACGGAGCCGTTTCAACAGGGCCCTCGCCTCGCTCGCCCGCTCGTCGCCCGGGAGCTTGGCCAGAAACGCCTCGAAGTGTCCCACTGCCTCCGGAACCAACCCGCGTGCCTCATACAGTCGCGCCAAGTTCCAATGCAGTGTCGCGAGGCGCGGGTCGAGTTCGAGAGCACGCTCCAAGGCGACACACGCTTGCTCGCGCTGGCCAAGACGCGCGTAGGCAGAACCGAGGGTACCCTGGGCTCGTGCCGAGCCCGGATCCACTTCGGCGGCCAGCAGCAGGTGATCCACCGCAGCCGCGAAATCGCCGGACCGAGCCAGCCGGGTGCCCTGGTTGTAGTGAACCAGAGCGTCAGGAACGCGCTCCCCGAACTCGATCAACCGGGCGTCGTGGACCTGCCGCGAATCGACGTCCTGTACGAAGACGACCAATCCCGTGTCGGCGGTCTGAAGTTGTTCCCGCGGCAAGGTCCTGACGACCGTAGCGGGGTCAGCCGCCCCGAGCCGTGCCCCGCCGGGTCCATCGAGCATCTGCGTCACGACGTAGCGATGCTCCGAGACTCCGTTGGCGCCCCGATACACCAGCTTGTCGCGATACAGGACCATGTGGAGCCGCAGGTCGAGGGCACCCTCAGGCTCGACGGCGTGCACGGTTGCCTGCACTCGCCCACCATCGAACCCCAGGCCGGCGCGCACATCCAGCCGTGCCGCGGGTTCGACACCGACAACCCGCTCGATGATGTCTCGGGCACGGCGAAAGAAGTCGCCGCCGTCGGAACGCGGGCCTCCACGCGCCATCCCTTCACGTCCATCGAAGAAGGCCTGCGGCAACGACACCGACCACATGGCTTGCTCGCGCGATGCCTGCGGCCCCGCCATGTAGTAGTACGCACGCGACTCACCGTCCTTGATCGAGAACGGGTCCGGCGCGGGGATGTCGATGTGGTACTGAAGCACGACAACCTCGTCACGGCTGAACGCATCGATGAGCCGTTCAAACCCCGTGTCCGCAGCCGCGCACGGAGGGCACTCGGTGCCTGTGAACAGCTCTGCCAGGACGACTTTGCGTCCCGCGACCGGCGGCGTCTCCTGTTGTGGCAGCGAGACGGCAATTGAGCTCGACAACAAGGCGCACGCAGCCAATGCCGCGAGAACAACGCCCCAGTTCGCTCGCTTTGCCAAGACCATCCGGCGCGCTCCTCTGTGGTGCCGACCCCCGATATGTAGCGGCAATTTGCCGAGCCGTCAAGGAAGCAAGCAGCCACCTGCGCTGATCTGATCTACCCTGGCAAGAGCATCCGACATGCTTCACACAGGAGGTCGTTGGTCATGCGCTGGTTGATTACGCTGGTCGTGTTTCTCGGCCTCCCTATTCCGGGCACGGCATGGGCTCAGGGGCCGGTGTTCCCGACTACCGGTGAGGGGTTGTACGACGTCGGCTGCGCCAAGTGTCATGGCGAGGACGGGAAAGGGGTCGACCTGTCGTTGGTGGCGTTCGACGAACCTCTGCCTGACTTCTCCGACTGCTCCTTCGCGGCGCGCGAGCCCGACGCCGACTGGATCACCGTTTCCCACGAGGGCGGACCGTCGCGGGGATTCAGCCATACCATGCCGGCCTTCGGCGGCGCCTTCAGCGTTGAGCAGCTGCAGTTGATCATGGACCACCTTCGCCGTTTCTGCGCCGACGAGCGTTGGCCGCGCGGTGAGCTGAACCTGCCGAGGGCACTGATCACCGAGAAGGCCTTCCCGGAGGACGAGGCGGTCTACACGCTGAGCGTCAACTCGAGCGGCGACAGCGCGGTGATCAACAAGATCACCTACGAGAAGCGCTTCGGGCCGAGCAGCATGTGGGAGGTCATCGTGCCCTTTGGCGCCCGCGAACTCTCAAGTGAGAACGGTTGGGGCGATGTCGGAATCGGTGATATCGCGCTGGCGGTCAAGCACACCGTTCACCACAGCGTCGAGAGCGGCTCCATCGTGGCGGTGGGCGGCGAGATGATCCTGCCAACCGGCAGCACCAACGACGGCCTGGGTGCAGGCACAACGCGATTCGAGCCGTTCGTGGCATATGGCCAACTCCTCTCCGACAACCTCTTCCTGCAGGCGTTTGGCGGCGTCGAGTTATCGGCGGACCGCGACAAGTCCGCACACGAGGTCATCGCCCGCGCAGTGTTCGGCGGCAGCTGGACGCAGGGCGACTTCGGCCGCACCTGGTCGCCGATGATGGAACTGCTCAACACCACCACGCTCGGTGATGACTCCGAGACGAACTGGAGCCTCGTGCCGCAGGTGCAGGTATCGCTCAACACGCGCCAGCACATCTTGCTGAACGTGGGCATGAACGTCCCGCTGAACGACACCCACCGGCGCAGCACGCAGGTGCTGATGTACGTCCTGTGGGATTGGTTCGACGGTGGCTTATTCGATGGCTGGTAACGCCGTCAGCTAGCGCCCCGCCAACTCGTGCATGCGCCGCGACTGGATCTTCACTCCGGCCGGTGCCGAGGCACTGCCGAGGTCGACCAACCGCGGTTCGCTGGAGAGCCCGCTCTTGCGCGCCAGGTCGATACCGGGCAGCTCGGCGATTGCCTGGTACTTCGTCTTGCCGGAGTTGTCGGCCCAGGCACAGACCCACCATTCCCAATCGTCGTCAGTAACTCCGGCGCTGAGCATGGTGCCGCCGTTGCCGGTGTTGAACGAGAACGCCCAGCACGTCTCGCCACCCGGCTCGCAGACGATCTGGTACATGTCGTTCCTCTTGTGGCTGTGCGTCACCGCACCGTTGAAGGTGCCGCCGCCGCTAAAGGACCAGACGTGGCAAAAGTCCGGGTTGAGCGCGCCGCGATGAGCCGCGGCGCCGCTGGCCATCGTTGGCGCGACAAGCAGGAGGATCAGTACCGCAAAAAGTCCCCTCGGGAGCCTAGACATGACGTCTTCCTTGCATAAGGTTTGGGGGACCCGTTATCTAGAGTGACATACGTGGGGTGGGCTCCGTAAGTCGCTTTCCTAACTCCGAGGCACCCCTATGACGTTCAACCGCAGCGCCAACGCCTTTCTTGGCCGTCGAACGACTTCGCCGTGGCTCGGCGTGCTGGCTCTACTGGCTCTGAGCATCAGCGGATGCGCAGCCGAGGAGCCCGTCACCGAGGATGAGCCCGCAGCCCCGGCAGAGGCGGAACCTGCCTCCGAGCCTCAGCCGCAGGTCTTCTTCGCCACCGTCGAGGACGGAGGCACCTACGCGAGCCCGGTGGAACTCGTCTTCGCGGTCGACAACTTCACCGTCGTTCCCATCGAAGACCCGCTCATCGCGCGCCCGGGCGAAGGCCACTATCACTTGGCCGTGGACGCCGACTGCGCTGCCGCCGGGGACGTCATCGTCGCCGGCAACCCCTCGTACATCCACTTCGGCACCGGCAACGACAACATTTCCCTGCAATTCGAAGCAGGCACTCACCGCCTCTGCCTACAGATGGCTGACGGTGAGCATCGCGTGATCGACGGCCCGGACCATTCGCTGCTGACCAAAGAGATTCAGATCACGATCGAGTGATCGGCTCAAGCCGGCGCTAGCGCCAGAACCCTCAGGGGGCTGCCGCTGCCACCGACGACCTTCAGTGGTGCAGCCACCACCAGCGCGCCAGTCGGCGGCAGCTGGTCCAGGTTGCACAGACTGGCCAGACCGAACTTCCCGCTACCCTGCATGATCGTGTGCGTCGGGAACGGCGGATCGAAGCCGCCGGCCTGTCCGGCGTCGGTGCCGACGGTTTCCACGCCCACGCCGAGCACGTCGCGAGCGTCGGCGAGCAGACGCACGGTGTCCACATGAAACCCCGGGCTGTGGGGGCCGTCCGCGGCGATGTTCAGGAATTCCTCGCTGCTTTCGCGCTCGCTCCAGCCCGTACATAGAAGCACCCAGGAGCAGGCCGGTATCTGTCCGTGCTCTCTCTCCCATGCCTCCAGGGCACCCGGAGTCAGCAGAAAGTCCGCGTCCGCCGCCACCTGTTCGCGCACATCGATCACGCAGGCCGGCCCCACGAACCGCTCGACGGGAATGGTATCGGTGGTGTTGTCGGCAAGGTCCTTGCCGGTGATCCAGTGGACCGGAGCGTCAAAGTGAGTTCCCGTGTGCTCGCCGAACCTCAGCGTGTTCCAGTACCAGGCCGGACCGCCTTCGTCATAGCGCGAGATGGTCTCCATGGAGACGCCGGGCGACGGTGCGAATGGGGGCGGCAGGTCGATGACCGGCGTCGATTCCCCCAACGGCTGGGTGAGATCGACAACGCGGACGCTGCCGCCCGCCAGAGCGCCAATCAGGTTCGACAGTGCGTCACTCATTCCGTCTCCTGCAGTATTACGAAAGGCTCAGTAGGTTCTCGGTGAACCAGGCACGCGTTGCCCGACCTTTCTAGAAGGTTGAACGGATAAAGTCGAGAGCCTGCTCAAAGTTGTCGTAAGCAACGACCTGCGCCCTTTCGTGGCGAAGCCCCAGCGCCATCCGCGAAATATCGTCGAAGCGAGCCGTGTCATAGAGCAGATAGAGGGGCGCATCGAGCGCCCCGAGCGCAAAGCCTGTCTCGAAGCCGATACCGAAGCTGCTGCCCGAAGCCTCCACGATCACGGCGTCGGCCGACGTCAGCCAGGCGATATCGCGATCGAAGATCGCCGCGGGCTCCAGCTGCCCGTCATTGGCAAAGGCATCGTCCTCAAAAAGATGCTCCGTAAGCACCTCGTGCCCCCGCTCCTTGAGCGTCGCCACCAGCCGGCGTGCACCCGCCACGCGCGAACGGTCACCGAGCACAGTGGTAGCGAAGTAGATTCTCACTCCTGCGCCGTTGCCATTCGATGTGGCCTCTCTCGGATTGCGGTTGTATCGTCGGCACCTCGAACGCTAGCACTCCTGTGGTGAACGTATGGCCCTGACCGACCTCGAATTGAACGAGCTTCGACAGTCGCTGATCGCGCGGCGAGAGTCGCTCGGCGCTACCGCCAGGACGAACGACGCGGCAACGGCCGTCGTGGAGCTCGATCAGGCTCGGATCGGCCGCTTGTCGCGCATGGACGCGATGCAGAGCCAGGCCATGTCGGTGGAGATCAAGCGCCGCAACGAACGTGAATTGGTTGCGATCAAGGCTGCCCTGGCGAGGATGGACAACGAGGACTATGGCGAGTGCCTGCACTGCGGCGAAGAGATCTCGATCGTGCGGCTGCGCGCCAACCCTGTGGCCACCCTTTGTATCGATTGCGCCGAACGCGGCGGCTAGCCCCAGTAGCCGTACCAGGTGCCATGCATGAGCCCGAGGGCCGTGGCGACAACCGGAAACGCCAGCATCGCGGCCACGAAGCGGCCCCGAAGGCCGAACGACCGAAACCCAACCGGCAGGGGCCCGTAGATCAGCCCCGCCTGCGCGAACACAACGCCAAACAGCGCCGTCGCGCCTGCCACGGGGTGCGCGCACCAGGGGCAATGGGGGCCGGTCGCGCTGTGCACGTTGCACAGGGCGGAGCCTCCGGCCCAGAGCGATGTACAGCCGCAGTCGAATACCAGCCCACACGCATCAACGAAAAGTACGCCGGCACCAACCGCCACCACGGCAAAGGCCATCGCGCGCTGTCGACTCGAGGTCTCGTACACGGTCCCCTCTCCAGATCGGGCGGTGCGGCGACCGCCTATGCTAGGATTCCCTGCGGGGAGGCAGCCACCGGCATCTGTGGGACTTTATGCCAAGAGTGAGCTGGAAGGCGGCAGCGAGGGTCGGCGGGGGCCGACGTTCCAGGCTGCGCGGCCTGATCGTAATTCCAACGGCGACGGTGGTCGCGACGGCACTGCTTCTGGTGGGCCCGTCGCAGCCTGCGGCGTCAGCTCCGCCCGCGGAGGGCGAGCAGCTTCCCGCCGTCCGGCAAGGCCTGCGAACGATCGTCATCGACCCCGGCCACGGCGGCCAGGCTACCGGCACGGTCGCGGTCAACGGACTGCAGGAGAAGGCGATCACACTGGATATCGCTATCCGCCTGCGCGAACTCGTGTACCGGCGCCTCGGCCTGCAGGTGAAGCTGACACGCGAGGCAGATGTCGATCGGGAGAACGTCCGACGCACCGAGATGGCCAACAACTGGGAAGCCGACCTGTTCATCTCGATCCATGCCAACGGCTTCCGTCAGACCGCCGTACGGGGTCCGGAAACATACTTCCTGTCGGCATCCGCATCCGATGCCGACGCGCGGCGCGCGGTGCTGCGTGAGAACGGCCCTGACGCCGCCGACGACGAGACAACGGTCGCGCCGGCACCGGGGCTCGAGTTCATTCTGTGGGACCTGGCCCAGACCCAACACCTGCGCGAGAGCAGCCTGTTCGCCGAAGGCCTGCAGGCGTCTTTGAACAATCTCTGGCGGATCCGCGACCGCGGCGTAAAGCAGGCGCCGTTCACAGTGCTGCGAGGCGCGACGATGCCCGCCGTGCTCGTCGAGGTAGGCTACCTTTCCAACTTGGAAGATGCCGCGATGCTGGCGGACCCGGACGTGCGGCAACGCATTGCGGAGTCCCTTTTTCGGGGCATCAGTGCCTTCCGCGAGCAATATGCAGTTCTCGCGGGGGCGCCACCGAACTAGCACCCCGCGAACGCCATGGCGAATAGAACGAATAGCTTTCCCCTGCGGGTCGTCTTGATAGCTGGTGTGATCGTCATCGTGTTCGGGATCATGCTGGTGTCGATCAATCGCCTCGGTCGACCGGCCGAGCCACCGGCGGTGGCGGACGACCTTGCCCCCGACGAGGGACCGACGACCGAACCCGCACCCCTGCTACCGGCAGCCGACACCGTCACGCCAATCATGACCCTCCAGCTGTTCGTAGCCGACAGCAGCGGCAGACAGCTGGTGACACGCATCCAGCGGGTCGACGAACCGCAGACACCCGCGGCGCAGGTGGCCACGGCGCTGGAACAACTGGCGGCAGCCTTCGGGTCCCCGATGCCACCCGACGTGGTGATCCGCGAGATCTGGGTCGCCAACGGCGTTGCCTACCTCGACTTCACTCAGGATCTGCCGACGCAGCTGGACGGTGGCAGTCGTGCGGAGTTGATGTTTGTCTACGGCATCGTCGGCACATTGACCTCCTCGGTAGCCGCCGTGGGCTCGGTCCAGTTCCTCGTCGAGGGCCAGCCCGTCGATACCCTGACGGGCCACACCGACCTGTCCGTTCCGGTCGAGCCACTGAGCGATTGGTCCTTCTAATGGAGAACGCCTGATGGGCGCCTCGCTCCTGATCGCCACACACAACGCCGGCAAGGTGCAGGAAATCTCGGCGCTGCTCGCCGAGTCGCCGTGGCAGTGCGCTGGTCTGCCCGACGGAACGCCGGACTTTCCCGAGGACGGTGCGACGTTCGCGGAGAATGCCTGCGGCAAGGCGCTTTTCTACGCCAAGTACGTGGGCCTACCCGCGCTGGCCGACGACTCGGGCCTCATCATCGATGCCCTGGGCGGCGAACCTGGCATCTACTCGGCTCGATACATCGATCCAGGTCTCACTCAGGCCGAGCGCAGTCAGTGCGTCCTCGAGAAGCTTGCCAGCACTCCCGTCGAAGCGCGCACGGCCCGTTTCGCCTGTCACCTCGCCCTTGCAGTGCCAGGGCGCCTGGTGCACGAGACGATCGGCACCTGTGAAGGCCGTATCACCGGCCAGGCTCAAGGAGATGGCGGCTTCGGCTACGATCCGATCTTCAGACCGGCTGGCCACACGCACACGTTCGCCCAAATCGACCGCGCCGCGAAGGCACAGCTATCGCATCGAGGGCAGGCGGTACGCGCAATGATCGATTTCCTGCAGACGTGGGATCCGAGCATCGGTGTATCCTGACGCCAGCGCCGCACGGCGCGACGGACTTTGGGTCGGGGTGTAGCGCAGCCTGGCAGCGCACCTGCTTTGGGAGCAGGGGGTCGGAGGTTCAAATCCTCTCACCCCGACCATTATTCCTCCGTCGGCAAAGTCGCACCCGAATCTCGGCCGAGATCCGGCCGGCTGACCGACCGCAACGATGCGCCGTAATGACCGCCTACTCGGCGCGCAGCGCACGCACAGGGTCGACCCGAGATGCCCAACGGGCCGGCGACCAGTTGGCTGCCAACGCGATCGCCGCCAGCAACGCGGCACCGCCGACGAAGACCACGGGGTCGATCGGGCTCACGCCAAAAAGGAACGTCGAGAGGAATCGCGTGGCGGCAGACGCGACGACGAGCCCGCCCGCGAGGCCCAAGAGCGGCGCTCGCATCCCCTGCCGAATGACGAGACGGAGCACCTCGCCCGCATCCGCGCCGAGGGCCATGCGGACGCCGATTTCCGGTGCGCGCCGTCGGGTAACCTGCGCGGTGACCCCATAGATCCCGACGGCCGCCAAGACAATCACCACCAGACCCATCATCCCGGCCACGGCCGCGGCAAGGCGCTGGGGCAGGAGGCCAAGGTCGGCGTAAGAGCTTAGCGAGACGACCTGCAGTACGGGAAGATCCGGAGCTACCGTGGCTGCCGTGCGCCGGATAGCCGCCAGTGCTGGCGCGGCCTCGCCGCCAATGCGCGCAATCAGGAACGGCGCCGCCGCGAACCGTTCGTGGTGGGAGACGTAGATAAAGAAGCGCGGATCCTCCAGCAGGGTCTGGTACTTGGAGTCGGCCGCGACCCCTCTGACCACGTATTCCTGTCCACCCAGATGGAACGTCTGCCCCTCCGCCTGGCCCTGCCAGAAAGTCGTCGCCATATGAGCATTGACGATCGCCGACCGCGTACCGCCGGTTGACGCCACGCCTGCGAACTCGCGGCCGGAAAGGAGCGGGATCCCCATCGTGTCGAAGTACCCGTCGCCGATAATGTTCACGTTGGCCGTGAACGAGGTCTCGCCCACCGGAGGTTCATGGCCCGCGACGGTGAGACCGCCGAACCCCATGTTCGCCGGCAGGCCGAGCGGCAAGAGCACCGAAAGTGCAGCGTTGTCCACGCCCGGGATCGCGCGCGAAGCCACGACGAGTTGGCGGAGAACGTCGGCAGCGGCCGCGGGAGGCAAACCGGTTAGGTTCGTGTCCACGCCGACCGCGTAGACGCCGTCGGGCTGGAAACCGAGATCAATCGATTCGGCTTCGCCCAGGGCCCGCAGAAACAGACCCGCGATAACCACCAGGACCACCGTCATCCCGACCTGCGCGGCGATGAGCGTTCGCCGCCCGAACAGGCGTGACCGATCGTTGGCTACATCGGACTTGAGGGCGCGGACAAGGTCTGGACTCGAGGCGCGCAGGGAGGGACCGAGCCCGGCGGCGACGGCGGCAAGCGCCGTTACCAGTAGTGCAAACCCGAGGACACGAAGATCCACGGTTGGAGCCAAGGCCAGATTGAAGGGCGGTGGAATCGGGAGATCAACCGCACGGATCAGTCGTGTGGCGACAAACCCTGCTGCCACACCCAGTACGCCACCGATGGCGACCAGCAGTGCCGACTCGGTCAGCAACTGGCGCACGAGCCGGCCTCGCCCCGCCCCCAGCGCACGTCGCACGGCCACCTCCCGACCGCGCGCCAGGGAACGCGCGAGGAGCATCCCGGCAACGCTGACGCAGGCCACCGCCAGCACCACAGCAACCACCACCATGAGCACGATCATGAATAGGCGGATGGGTCCGGCGAGGTCGAAGGGCAGGCCTCCCAGCGCGTGCACCACAACCCCTTGCCCTTGCAGGGTGTCTCCGTGCTCGGCGACGAGTACCGTCATCAGACTGTCCAACTCTTGCCCGGCCGTGGCCACCGATTCGCCGGCGCGCAGGCGGCCCACGCCGAGAATGAGGTTGTTGCGCCAGCCGGTCAGATCGTCCTCGTCGGTGAAGCCACCGGCCGCCATGCCGAACGGAACCCAGGCATCGGCGCGAATCACCGCGACGCTACCCGCGAATCCGGGCGCGGCCACTCCGATCACCGCGGCTATTGTGCCGTTGATGCGAATCTCACTGCCCACGATCGCGGGATCGGCGTCGTAGCGAGCCCGCCAGAGGCGATCGCTGATCACGACCCTCGCCGGGCTACCCACGGTCCCCGACTCGCCGGGCGCGAATCCGCGACCATGCTGCATCGGCGTCGCGAGCACGTCGAAGTAGTTATCGGTGACCTGGAGACCCATGACGGCTTCGGGTTCGCTCTCGCCCCCGAGCGCCAACGGCGCGAAGGTCCAGCCCGCCAACGTGGTGGTGCGGCTCCCTTCGGTCAGCGCCAACAGCGTTGAGAACGCAAACGTGTCGGATCCCTGGCCATCCTGCGATCGTCCGACCTCCAGCAACGCGCCGGGCTCGAGCACACCCGGTAAGGGCCGCAGCAGCACTGCGTCGACAAGGCTGAAGATCGCCGTGTTGGCACCGATGCCCAGGGCAATGCACATGGCGGCGGCGAGAGTGAATCCAGGGCTGGCGGATAGCCGCCGGGCGGCATATCGAAGGTCGCTGAGCAGAGTGTCCACGCTGTTACTTCCTCGTTGTTGGATAGGCCGCGCCCTTGTTTTCGTCGCCGCCCGGCAACCGCACGAGGCACGACGGCACCGATGTGCCCGGCACGAGGTCAATGACGCTGCCGGGTGAGCGATGGTTGCGTGCACACGGGCGAAACGGCGTTAAACCTCACCGTCGGTCGTTGCGTCTTACCAGATGCCGCACCAGCGTCACCGTTCGTACCTGGGAGTCACCCGATGAGCTATGCCCGACCCTCTCGTTTGCCCGCCACCGCCGTTCTCATCGCCGCCCTGGTGTGTGCATGGGTGCCAGCCTTCGCTCAAGATCGCGAAATCCAGCGTGAACTGATGCTGACCGCGACGTTCGACGCTGCGGGGCGGAGCCTCCTGATCGACGTCGCCGACGCCGATGTCATCGTTCGCAGCGGCACCGGCGACCAGATCACATTCGAGGTCTGGCTCTCCAGCCGCAGCTTGCCCGACGCCCGCGAGCGGTACGAACGCATGGAATTCCGTGCCGACGCCGGCGATGGCGTCGTTAGCCTTCGTTCGAGCGACGCGGAGAACATCTGGGAAAACTGGGATTGGCGGCGCTGGGGCGGGTTCGACATGGTCGTGGAAGCTACAGTGCCCGCCACCATCGACGCGCGGGTCGTTTCGGCGGATGGTGATATCTCCGTACAGAGCCTCGCGGGGAACATCGTCGTGATCGCGGCCGATGGCGACGTCACCGCGGACAGGATCACCGGCACGATTCACCTGGAGACCGAGGATGGAGATGTCGGCATCCGAGGGGTGTCCGGGGACCGGCTGGTAGCGAGCAGCGCCGACGGAGACCTCAGCGCCCGAGACCTCGAGTTCGAGTCGATCGAACTGCACACCGCCGACGGCGACATCCACGCCAAACGCGTGGCCGGCGACACGATCGATGCCCGGACCGATGAGGGAGACATCATCGTCGATGCGGTCGCGGGTCCCCTGGCAGCCCAGACCAAGGACGGCGACATCCACATCAGCATCGAGCGCCTCGAGGACACCTCGCTGCGCACCAACGACGGCGACATCACCATCCGCGCCACGGAGTCTCTGTCCGCCGAACTGGACCTGCGTGGATATGAACTGTCGATGCGTAGCGATGTTCGCTTCGACGGCGTCTTCAATGGCCGCCTCGATCGCAGCGTCATCGAGGGCTCCCTCAACGGCGGCGGTCCCGCTTTGCGGGCCCGTACCGGCGAGGGCACGATCGTCCTGCGCCTGCAGGGCAACTGAGCGGTCCGCCCCCGAGACTTGTTTCCGCCATTACGATAGGTTATCTATCTATGTAGATATCCTATCCAAAACGAGGAGCAACTCACATGGCGCGTCGCCTCGGAACCTCGACTCTTGCGATTCTGCGCGCCCTCGCCGAGGGGCACCGCTACGGCTTCGACATGATGGAGGCGACCGGCCTGCCGGGTGGCACGGTATACCCGGCCCTGTCGAAACTGGAGAACGACGGGCTCGTTTCGTCGACCTGGGAGGACCCGGCCGTCGCCAGAGACGAGAAGCGCCCGCCGCGCCGTTACTACGACGTCAGCGCCGCGGGCGAGGAACGACTCCATACCGAGCTGGCCTGGCTCGCGGGTGTCGCGAGCACCGGCGCCCACGTCAGGTCCTGAGTCCGCCTTGAGCCACCCACCCGTGCGAGCCGAAGCGCCGACCGGGCTACGTTTCCGCGTCGCGCTCGGACTGATCCGCGCGATCAGGTTCGTCGTACCGGGAGACGTCCGCGCGCGCTGGGCCACCGAGTGGCGCGCTGAAATCTGGTACCGCGCCCGGCGAGGAGCCTCTCTCAGGCCAACGCTGGCTGCTATCCCCCACGCCGCCAGCCTCCGCTGGCAGCACCGGAGTCCGGACGCAATGCTCCAAGATCTTCGCTACGCACTGAGACAGATACGCAAGGCGCCCGGCATGAGCGCGCTGATCATCGTGACCATGGCGGTGGGCATCGGCGCGAACTCGTTGGTCTACAGCGTGCTGACCTCCACCGTGCTCCACCCGTTGCCGTTCGACGACGCCGATCGCATCGTCTACCTGTGGCGACAGCACCCGACCAACACGTGGTGGATGTCGCCGGCCATAACCGACGTCACCCAATGGCGTGAACAGGTCGACAATCTCGAGCGCATCGCGACGCTGCGCGCACGCACCCATTCGGTCACGGGGTTGGACGAGCCGTTCCTGGTCAACGGTGCGCAGATCAGCGCCGGTCTCCTCCGCTTCGTCGGTGCTGAACCGCAACTCGGGCGTGGTTTCGCCGCGGGTGAAAGTGAGGAGAACAAGGTCGTCATTGTTTCGCACCGCTTCTGGCGCGGCCGGCTCGGCGGGGACGAGGGCATCATCGGCCAAACGCTGCGCCTCGACGGCCAGCCGCACACGGTCATCGGTGTCATGCGGGCGTCCTTCAAGATGGCGTCGCCCTTCACACTCACCCAGGTCTGGACTCCGCTAACCGAAACCGAAGACATCCGCGGCATCAACGCCATCGCGTGGTTGAAGCCCGGCGCCACAATCGAGCAGGTGAACGATGAGATGCGGGCGCTGGCGGCCAACAGCGGCGCCGCGGAGGATGAGTGGCTCGGGCAAGCACGCCCGCCTACAGCTTTCCTCCGCGCGGAGTACACGCGCACCATCTGGTCGCTACAAGGAGCTGTGGCTATCGTGCTCCTGATCGCCACCGCCAACGTCGTCAACCTACTGCTCGCACGCGGCAGTACGCGTCAGCAGGAGATGGCGGTCCGCGCGGCGATCGGCGGCTCCAGAGGACGCCTGGCCCGCCAGCTGCTGACCGAGAGCACGCTGCTGACCATCATCGGTGGCGGCATCGGTCTGGCAATCGCCAGCGCCGGAATCGAGACACTGGATCGGCTCCGGCCCGAAGAGCTTGACGCCCTGGGAACCCTGCGTCTTGATTCCAGCGCGGTCTTGACCACCGTCGCGGTGACCCTGTTCGCCGGCCTGATTGCCGGCCTGCTACCCGCCCTGCAGGGCGTCGACGGCAACCTGCAGGCGCAGATGGCAGCTCTTTCGGGGCGATCGTCCGAGAGTGCCGCTCGTCGACGAGCACGTAGCAGCCTGGTCGTCGTGGAGGTCGCCCTGTCGACCGTACTGGTGGTCACGGCCGCCCTGCTCATCGGAAGTTTTCTGCATCTGCAGGCAGTCGATCCCGGATTCGAGGCCGACGACCTGTTGACCATGCGGGTGGGCCTCTCGGAGGCCAAGCGCCAGAGCGCGGCGGAAAACGAGGCCCTCTGGCGCCAGATCACCCAGAACGTCGAGACCGCCCTCGGCGGACGTGCCAGGGCGATCACCCTGAGCGTCGGACTGCCGCCGCAGACGGGCATAGAGTTCGGCCAGCTCATTCTGGACGACGGTCCGCTCGACCGCGATCTGCCCGGGGTGACCGCAGCTACCTCGGTGGGACCGGAATACTTCGACGCGCTGCAAATC
>JAJCXS010000084.1 GCA_029263335.1 Acidobacteriota bacterium
TTTGCTCGGCGTCGGGCCAGCGCCAGCGGCGGTCCGAGACGATCGAGGGCCGGTCATGAGGTCCTGCCGCCACGATGACCCGGCCCCACTGCCTGCTCGCATCGAACGGAAATACCGCGGTGCCGTCCCGGGCAGTCGTCGCCTGCCAGCTGATCCAGGACCAGGTGGGGTCGACGTATTCGCGCGCCCAGAGCGTGACCGGAGCGCCCTCGATCGGCGCCCCGCTGGCAGCGTCGCCAAAATAGGCGAGAACCTCCTGGCTAGTTCTCTTGACGATCAGCGCTGCGTCGGTGACCAGAATCAGCGCGCGAGAGCGGGCCCAGCCATCGGGTCCGCCGACGGTAGCCTCGACGATGTAGGCGCCCGCGGGCAGGGGCTCATCAAGGCGGAGGCTCTGTGCGCCGTGTCGGTGCCGGCCGTCGTCCTGAGTATCCACCGACCACGTGCGCAGCAGGGGCAACGGCGCCAACTCGACGGCCCGTGGCCATTCCCCATCGCCGTATCTCGCGCGCGAGAGGTCGAGATTTTCCGGCGCGCCAACGTGGTGTAGCTGGAGTTCAACCTGAGCCGCATTGCGCCACCGCAGGTCCAGCACGATCTCCGATCCAGGCAAGAAGGTCCTGGGGGCACTGATATCGACGGTGGGCCGGATGAGGGTCTTGACCGCTCGCTCGGCCTGGGCGTAGTGGGGACTCTCTCCCTTGCGAGTTTCCGCCAGGAGCAAGCGGTACAACTCCAGCGCGCGCACGTGGTCGGGAACATAGACCCACCGGTCCTTGACGTAGCGGTCGGCGTTGCCGTGTTTCGACATCCACTTGGCGGTAACAAAAAGCATGTCGTCGCGCCATGCGGTTCCCACCGTGGCCGGCAGACCGGTCTCGAGGGCGCGGGCGATACGAGCGGGCGGGTCCGTGGGCCATTCGCGATAGGTCAGCGCCGCCGCGAGCAGGAAGTGGGCGCGGGCGCGGTCCTCGGCCTCAGTGGCGACGCGCAGGGCGTCATCGAACACGTCCGCGGCGTCGAACTCGTCGTACTCCTTACGGGAGGGATAGCTGTAGTAGCCGTCCTCGACTAGCGGTTGCGCGATCTTCCAGACGATATCGAGGTAGCGTCGCCGCGCGACCTCCAGGTCCGACGAGTCGGCCCACCATGCCAGGGCGCGCCGGTAGTGAGGCCATGCTTCCCGGATCGCGTACCAGTGCCGGCCCACCCAGTATGAATCGCCAAGAGACGCGAGCGCCTCGGCACGTATCACGCCTTGCTGGGGCGTATCAGCAGCGCGCTCGACGATCGCATCGAGTTCGCTGCGAGCACGCTCGATGGCGTCATCATCGTCGCGGCGGGCACCGGCGCGCCAGGAGCTGTCCGCCAGTCGGAACGCCACCCAGCTGCGCTGGTCATCGCTGAGGTCGAGCGTCAGGGCGCGCTCGTAAACCTCGACGGCGCGCGCGTAGGAACGCTCGTCATAGTGAGCCTCCGCCGTGGCGCGCAGATCGGCGTAGGTCTCGCTCTGATCCTGATGTCGCGGTGATGCGCTAGCGAAAGAGCTGTAGGGGGCATGCGCGGCAACGAGCAACGTCGCGGTCGCGCCGACGAGGACCGACGAGAGGGTTCGAGCGCACATTGGGAAGGTCTCCTGTCTTCATGCTGCAGACTTCGGCGGTCTCGCACCGCACGGAATCTGTCACGAGGAAGGGACCTTCCGAGACAAGCTAGCGGTTTCCAATGCCGGGTATCAAGTCGGGCCGATCCGGAGCTGTTGGCTGCGATGGATCGCCGAGCTTGCAGTCGGTGTGCTTGCTGGCTGTCTCATGTTCCGGGAGGTGCCCCTTGCGTATATGCTTGAAAGCAGTATATAAATACTGAAATTCAGCATATGTGAGCGCCATGAGTCTCTTCTTCTCTGAACCACGAGTCGCGTTGACCATCTATCGATGGCTGGCACGCTTGTACCCGCGATCGCTTCGCCGCGATCTGGGTGACGAGATGGAGGGGCTCTTTCTGGATCTGCATGTGGACGCCCGTGAGCTCGGGATGTTCCACGCAGCGTGGTTCGTGTTGCGCGCCTGGTGCGAGGTCGCACCACGCGCGTTTCAGGCGCACGGTGATCCCGATTCCCCAACCGGAGCGTACCTCGTGCGCAGTTTCTTCTTGGACCTTCGTTTTGCCTGGCTCGCAGCGACGCGACAGCGACGACACACCGCGGTGGTAGTTGCCACGATCGCGATCGGTGTCGGAGCTACCACCGCGGTTTTCAGCGTTACGGATGCGGCGATTATCCGCAGGCTCCCGTTCCCCGAGGCCCATCGGCTCGTCAACGTGGGGCAGAAGCACCCAGCTGGCGTGATCCTCTACGGCTTCGATGCGGCGACCTATGCGGTCTGGGGTGAGCAGACCGAGCTATTCGACGTGATGGGAGGATACGAAACGACGAAGCCGGTGACGGAGATCGCCGGCGAGCCGCGCGAGATCGACGGCGTGAGAATCTCACCAAGCCTCTTGCCGTTGCTCGGCGTTCAGCCCGTGATGGGCCGTCTGTTGACTGAGGAGGACGCGGCGGAAGGTGCCGCACCAGTCACGCTGATCTCGGAACGGGTCTGGCTACGTGAGTTTGCGCGCGATCCCGACTTGCAGGGGAAGTGGCTGGCGCTCGACGGTGTGGATCATGAGGTCGTCGGCGTCTTGCCCGAGCGGTTTGCTTTCCCGGCCCGCCGAACGGACTCCTGGCTCCCGGCCGACCCGACTCGAGGGGACGGCAGTTTTCGGTCGCTGGCCCGAATTGCGCCCGGAGTGGGTCTCGATAGGGCCCGGGAAATGGCTGGCGCCGTTGCCGCCGGGATGGCTGAAGAGGCACGGGGCTCAGGCTGGGAACTGGCGCTGATGCCCCTGGATGACGATCGCACGTCGCCACGTACCCGAACAGCCCTACTCGTGGGGTTGTCCGCCGCCGGTCTGCTCCTGTTGGTGGCGGTCGTCAACGTCGCGCAGGTATCACTGGCTCGCGCCATCCAGCGCGAAGGGGAGCTGACCATGCGCGCGGCGCTGGGAGCCGGGCGCGGGCGGATCATTCGGCAGGTCCTGTTCGAGAGCCTGATCATGAGCCTGGTCGGCGGCGTGCTGGGCATCGGGCTGGCGCACGGGCTCGTCGACGTGATTGCGGCTGCGGCGCCCGACAATATGGTGGAGATCGACGCGATTCGGATCGGCATCGACTGGCGCGCCATGAGCATCGCGATCGCATTGGCGGTCGGGGCCGGGGTAGCGGCGGGGCTGTTGCCGGCATGGTCTGCCTCGCGTCGATCGGCCGCGGTCGCGATGAAGCAACGGCAACGAGGTCTGAGTTCGTCCCGAAGCCGTCGGCGGGTGCAATCGGGGTTGATCATCGCCGAGGCGGCACTCTGCATGGTGCTCATGGCGGGTGCCGGCCTGCTGTTGAACAGCTTTGAGCGCCTGGTCGCGGTGGACCCGGGCTTCGACTCTGACAGGCTGATCTCGATGGTTCTGCGGCTCGACGACGATCTCTATCCGACCCCGGAGTCGCGCCTGGCAATGCTGGAGACGCTGCAGGAGCGGGTAGGCCGTCTCGCCGGTGTTGAACGGGCGACGATCGGCGGCGATGCTGCTCCGCGGCCGGGCGGAACCATGTTGCTGGGTTCACTAGAGACAGACGAGGGTGAGCGCATCGACGGGAACACGATCGTGCCTTATGGACGCATCTCAGAGGGCTATTTCGATGCGACGGGGATCGAGGTCATCGACGGCCGTGGCCTCGATCAGCAGGACTACGACACCCGGAACACCGTTATCGGGGAGCCTTTCGCTCGCCGGCTGTTTGGTGAAACAAGCGCGGTGGGCCGACGGTTCCGCGAGGAGGACGGCGACTGGTGGACCGTCGTCGGAGTTGCGGCGTCGACTGCGGTATTCAATCTGCAGAGCAGCGAGGACAGTTTCCAGGCTTACTTCGCGCTCAAGTCCGATCGTACGCCGCGCGCGTACGCGGCCCTGATCGTGCGGGCCACCGGAGATCCCGCGTTGCTGCAGCCGCAGTTGCAGCAGGCCCTATGGGATCTCGATCCGCGACAGCCCGTGAGGCGCTTCGAATTGGGGACAGACACGATGGCCGGATGGGTCGTGGAGCCGAGGTTCAACACGCTCGTGTTCGGTACCTTCGCCGTCGTTGCGCTGCTGCTGGTTCTGGTCGGCGTGGCGGGTGTTGTCGGCCACACCGTCATCAGCCGCACTCGAGAGATCGGCATTCGGGTCGCCCTCGGCGCCAGCGACGCGTCGGTTCTCCGACTCGCCACTCTCGGCGGACTGAGGCCCGTCCTTGCCGGGCTCGCGCTCGGCACGATCGGGGCGTGGCAGTCGACCCATTTGATCGCTTCCTTGCTTTACGGAGTGGAACCCAACGATCCGAGCACCCTTCTAGGTGTGGCTCTGGTCTTTCTCGCCGCGACCTTGTTAGCCTCGTATCTGCCTGCCCGAAACGCTCTGCGTATCGATCCGGTGCGGGCGCTGAGATCGGAGTAAACCTGTGTCCACACACGTTGCAAAACCCGAAGACCTACTGCCGCTCAATCCCGTGGACTTTCAGGTGCTGCTCGTTCTTGTCGAAGGCGACAGCCATGGATATGCCATCGTCAAGGAGATGCGCACGCGCACCAACGGGCAGATCGACTTGCTGCCAGGTAACTTCTACACGATCCTGCAGCGTCTCTTGCGCGCAGGGCTAATCGCGGATGTCGGGCTCGACCCTGATTCCAACTCGCCGGGACGGCCCCGGCGGCTGTACCGTCTTACCGACTTTGGCGTTGAGGTCGCCTCGGCGGAGGCCGCCCGTCTGCGCGACTTGGTAGCGGGGTCCGCGGTGCGCGCGTTGGCAGCCAAGGCCCGCATCTCGTAGCCCGGTTGAAACGCCGCTCGCGTTCAGGCTCATTCGCTGCGGAGTGCCTCGATGGGATCGATTCGCAGCGCGCGCCTGGCGGGCAGCCAGCTGGCGGTCAACGCCACGGCGCCAAGAAGCAGCGCCGCCGTTGCCAGCGTCGCGGCGTCGGTTGTGCTGATCTCGTAGAGCAGACTGTCGAGCACCCGGGCGCCCGCGAGCGCGGCCAAACCGCCACCACCCAAGCCCACGATGACGGGAGCCATGGTCTGCCGCACGATCAGGGCCACGACCGAACGTGATGGGGCGCCGATTGCCACGCGAATGCCGATCTCGTGGACGCGGCGATTGACCGATAGCGTGACGACTCCCACGATGCCGACGGCGGCGAGAGCCATTGCCAGTGCGGCAAACAGCCCAAGCAGGGTCGAGTAGAAGCGCTCGGTGCTCAGCGAGTCACCAACGAGCGCGTCGAGGCTGGCGATGGCGTTTGGGGGTTGGTCGGGATCGAGGTCCCGCAGGACCGCACGCACGCTTCCCACCAACGCGAAGGGGTCGGCGGTTGCGCGGGCGACAAAGCGCAGCGAACGGCCCGGGTACTGCGGGACCGGAACGTAGGCGATCGGTTTGCGCGGCTCGCCCAGGAAGTGGTGCTTGACGCCGGCGACCACACCCACGACGCGTCGCGGTGTGTCGCCACCCTTGGAGAGCAACAGTGTCTTGCCGAAGGCGTCGCCGTCGCCGAACAGGAGTTGCCCCATGACCTCATTCACTATGACCACCGGCTCGCTGTCGGCTCGATCTCCTTCCTGGAAGCCTCGTCCGGCAAGGAGCCGCAGTCCGATGGCATCGAGGTACCCGGCGGTTACCCGCCGAACCTCGATCCGCTGATCGGCATCACTCCAATCGCCACCGGCGACGTCTGCCGCGTCGTCTCGGCGGACGTATGCGGTCATATTCCAGCCGGAGAAGGGCAGGTGGCTTGTTGCCCCGACCGCTACGACCCCTGGCTGTTGTTCAAGCTGCCGGCGCAACTCGCCGAAAAAGTCGGCGTTTGCGGGCGAGGCGGGGTCCGGTGAAGCGCCGGATGCCGGAAGGGAGACGCCGAAGGTCAGCACTCCGCGCGGGTCGAATCCGGGATCGGTGAGCGCCAACCGCAGATAGCTGTGCAGCAGGAGAGCGGCGAAGCAGAGCATCACCATGGACAAGGCCACCTCGGCGGTGACGATCATGTTGCGAAGACGCCCGACGGTGCGACCTTCGGACATGCTACGCCGCGACGCGCGCAGAATGGACTCCGCGGAGCGTCGCGGCCCCACTTGGGATACGACACCGAGAGCGACGGCCACTAACAGGGCAAGCGCTAGCATCGCCCAGGCGACATCGCCTTCGAGTCGCAGGCGGGAGGCGAGAGGCAACGTCGTGGGCCACAGGTGGACGAGCGCTCCCACACTCCAGGCAGCCAGCAGTGTTCCGAGAGCGGCTCCGGACAGCGTGAGGATCAGGATCTCCGTGAGCTGTAGCCGCATGATTCGTAATCGGCCCGCACCGAGCGCCCGTCGTACGGCGACCTCAGCACCGCGTCCCACAGCGCGGGCCAGCACGAGGTTGGCGACGTTGGAGCAGGCAACGAGGAGCAAGGCGATTACCGTTCCGGCCACCACCAGGAGTCCGAAGCGCACCTCCTTGACTACATCCTTGTGCATTGACACGACGTCAATTCCCCAGCCTTCATGCGTATCCGGGTGCGCGGCGGAGATGGCGCGAGCCACAGACTGCATCTCGTCGCGGGCC
>JAJCXS010000085.1 GCA_029263335.1 Acidobacteriota bacterium
GCCCCATCGTTCGCCGGAGCGGAGACGACCCGCGAGTCTCCTCCGGCGAACGATTGACCGGTCGGCGGTTAGCTGTCAGACGGATCGCGCGGTGCCACCATCCGGTAGCGCTTCACCATTACGGTGCCGAGCTGGTCCTCGAAGCTCATCCAGATCGCGTCACCGTCGATGTAGGTGCCCCAACCGAAGTTGGCTCCGTCCGGCACCTCGAAACTCCCGAGGAACGCGCCGTCGCCATCGAAGACATCCACGGAGCTCGTACCCGTCGTGCAATCCATGCTCCTGAGATCGTCGCCGGTGAGATTCGGATCCATGCACTCGTCGTTGACCGTTAGCTCGCTGGACGGTTGAACGAAGATACGGCCGTCGCGCGCCGCCACCATGCCAGAGTACGCGGGCTTCGTCGTCGGGATCTCGACGCCAGTCCAATCGATCTCCGGCGAACGGCCGTTCATGATGATGCGCGTACCGCTAGTTTCTAGCTCCAATTCACCGGGATTCACCGGCGCCGGATCCCAGTGTTTCTGAACGACGGTCACCGTCCCATCGGGTCTGCGGATCTCAAACGAATAGTCCTCAGGCACGCCCGCAGCAAAGCCGCCGTCGGGCATCATGACCGACTGCACCTGCGGCGCGAACGGGACGTTCATCATCGCCACACCGTCGCCGATGGTGACCCGGTGTGTTGGCGCCTCGTAGTCGAAAGACGGCGTAGCGATACCTTCGCCGAGGTCGTTCGGTAGCGCTTGGCGCATCTCGAACTTCAGCCCACCCAGGCTGAACCCACCACCTTCCGGCATGATCATCTTACGCAGGTACACGTCGCCTTCACGCGACACCGCGTACATACCGGATCCCTGGAAACGGAAGTTACTGTTCTCCGAGTTGCCCCAGGCTTCGACGTAGTTGCCGTCCGCGTCGTAGACGATGAGCTTCTGCCCGTCGTGAACGGCGATCCGACCGTCTGGCAGCCCGATGACGCCCGACGTCGATTCGTACTCGCCGGGCCCCTGGCCGGTCGTTCCGATGGTGAACAGGAAGTTGCCTTCCAGGTCGTAGGCGCGAGCGACGTTCAGCCGTGCGTCGGCAACGTACACGCGGTCGGCGGTCGGCCAGATGCCGCTGATCATGCCGAAGGCGTACTCGTCGGCACCTTCCATCTGCCCGATCGAGAGTTCCTCCACGAGCAAGGCGTCACCGCCCCACTTGGAGCCGGCGATGTTGTTGATCGTAGTGACGTTGCCCTCGGTGGCTGTCGTGTGCTGCCAGTCCGAGACCGCGGCGACCTCGCCGCCTTCACCGCCGCAGGCTACTCCCATGGCCGCCAGCAGCAGCACGAACGACAGGCGGATCACGGTTCCTTTGTGCATGGGGTCTCTCCGGAGCGGGTTGGCGTGGATCGGCGGGCGCACGAGCCTTCGCAGAGTATGACGAACGAACGGGCGTTGTGGTCGACAGAAGTTTTCGTGGAACGCGTGGCGGCCGTCTCGACAGAGCGGCCCGTCCGGTTGACAACCTATGTGGTCTGGATGCTAGTTTGCCGCCGATCCCCACCCCAACCCGGAGAGAATATGAACGCACTCAAGGGACTGGCACCACTGGCCCATTGGCCGCTCCGCCTCTCGCTGGCAGCCACGTTCGCCTTCCACGCCTGGCCCAAGTTGATGGACGCCGGTGCGATGGCCGAGAACATGAATATGCCGGCCATGATGATCATGATGCTGGGCGTCATGGAGATCGCCGGCGCCGCGCTCATCCTCTATGGCGGCGTGGGTCCCGAGTGGGCCACGCAACTCGCCGGATTGGTGTTTGCGGTAGTGATGGTCGGCGCCATCTTCATGGTGCACGCGGTGATGGGTTGGAACTCCATTGGCAACATGGGAATGGAATTCCAGGTACTGATCCTGGCGGCATCTCTCTACTTCGCCACGAAGGGAAACGACGTATAGGGCCTCTCGGGGCTCGCGCCCTCTAACGGGGGCTTCGCCCTGTACGTCGACGACCCTCGCAGCTAGGCCACGATCTTGTCCGTGGATCGGGGTAGGCGATAGAAGCGTAGATCGCCTGCCTCCCGTTCCACCTCGACAACGTCACCCGGTCCCAGCTGGCCGCACGCCAGCAGCCGTGAGATCGGATCGACAATCAAGCGCTCGATCGCCCGCCGCAACGGACGCGCTCCGAGAACCGTATCGGTGCCGGCCTCGATCACCAGCGACTTGGCTTTCTCGCTGGTCTTGATCAGCAGGGGCACTCCCGCTTGCTCGTGAGCGCGCTCGTTCACGGCGCCGAGGAATTTGTCGAAGATCAGATCGAGTTCAGCGCTGCCCAGGGGGCCGAACACGAGTGTCTCGTCGAAACGGTTGAGGAACTCGACGGGGAATACCTGCCGGGCTGCCGCCTCGGCGATCGCGCCGAGCGGCGCGGTATCCGACTCGGTCCCCTCGCTGGCGGCGAAGCCCATCGGCACGCGGCCAACGGCCGCGCCCATCTCGCGACTGCCCACGTTGGTCGTCATCAGAATCACCGAACGAGTCAGATCGGTGGTCGTGTTGTTTCCCAGCGTGACCTGGCCTTCCTCGAGGATGCCGAGGAGCGCGTTCCATAGTGTCGGATGGGCCTTCTCGACCTCGTCGAATAGGAGGATCGAGTGCAAGCCGTCTTCAGGGTCGTGCACCTGCTCGATGAGTGGCGGCTCAGCACTTGTGCCCTCGGGCGTCTCGGCGGCCTTTCGCTTGTCCCAGTGTGGCCGGTCGATACGCCGCTGTGCCAGCAGGGGTTCAATGTCGGCGCCGATGTAGCCGGGGGGCGAACCGAGCAGCTTGGCCACCTCGTGGCCGTGCGCGTACTCCTCGCAGTTGATGCGATGGAGCGCTGCTTCTGATCCGAACAGTGCCGTCGCCAGGGCGCGTGCCGTCTCGGTCTTGCCCACTCCGGTTGGGCCCATCAGCAGCGCAGTGAGCAGAGGGCGGTTCGGATCGCGCAATCCCGACAGTAGCCGGGCCCAGGATGACACCAGGGCGTCGACGGCGTGGTCCTGGCCAATGATGCGCTCCGCCAGGTGATTCCGTAGCGCCTCGCTGCCCTCGATCGTGCAGCCCAGGTGCAAGGCTGTTCGACCCTTGCCGGTCGGCGTTCGCTGGCGTGCGGCACGGCGACGTGGCTTGCGGCGGGCAGGCACCGTCCGCTCCACGGATGGTTGCGGTGCGGGGACCTGACTTCGACGTACACTTTTGTTCGCTGAAGCGGCTCTCTTCGTTGCCATTGTCGCACCTCCCTAACCCCCCCGTGGGGGGTATTCGTGGGGACCCGACTTACTTCTAGTGTGCGCATATCGTGGCGTTGGTTTCACGGCGCGACCCGCTGCGCGTTAGCTGGCAGGGTATAAAGACATCTCTTCCAGTAGTTCGTTCAACCCGGATGAAGACATGAATCGACGTTTGCTAGCCGCAGCTATCGGACTAGCGGCGCTCATCGCTGCGGCGCCAAACGCGGATGGCGTGCAGGCGCCGAGCAGTAGTCTGGTGCTGTTCCCTGATCGCGTATTCGACGGGGAGCGCATGCATGAGGGCTGGGCGGTGGTGGTGTCCGGTGACACCATCGTGTACGCGGGTTCCGACGCCGACGTCCACGTGACGACGGAAGACGCGCGCGCCCTGGATCTCTCGGGCACGACGCTCATACCCGGTCTCATTGAAGGGCACTCGCACCTGCTCCTGCATCCGTACGACGAGACATCGTGGACCGATCAGGTACTGCGTGAGTCGCTCGCCGAGCGCACCGCGAGAGCTGTCGCGCACGCTTCCGCCACCTTGCGAGCTGGCGTTACGACGGTTCGCGACCTTGGAACGGAAGGTGCCGGTTTCGCGGATGTCGGTATCAAGGCGGCTATCAATAAGGGCGTCATACCCGGCCCGCGCATGCTCATCGCCACCAAAGCCCTCGTCACGACCGGTAGCTACGGCCCCAGGGGGGCACCCGAGTATCATTTTCCGAAAGGTGCTGAAGCCGCCGACGGAGTTGACGACCTGGCTCGGAAGACACGCGACCAGATCGGCCGCGGGGCTGATTGGATCAAGGTGTACGCCGACTATCGCTGGGGACCTGACGGCAGCGCGCAGCCTACCTTCACCCAAAGGGAACTGGAACTCATCGTAGAGATTGCGTCCTCGTCGGGCAGGCCGGTGGTGGCACATGCGTCTACAACCGAGGGCATGCGACGAGCTGTCTTGGCTGGGGTGCGTACGATCGAGCACGGTGACGGCGGTAATGCGGAAGTGTTTGCGCTGATGGCCGAGCACGGTGTCGCCTTGTGCCCCACCCTCGCGGCGGGTGATGCGATCCTGCAATACGGCGGCTGGAACAAAGCCACAGATCCCGAGCCTGCGCGGATCCAGGCCAAGCGGGCCAGCTTCGCGCTTGCCCTCGCCGCCGGGGTCGAGATTTGTTTCGGCGGTGACGTGGGTGTGTATCCCCACGGCGACAACGTTCGCGAACTGGAACTCATGCATCAGTACGGCATGGGGCGCAATGAGGTGCTCCAGGCGGCGACGGCTGGCAACGCGGCGATTTTCGGCCTCGGGCGACTCGGCAGCATCGTGGCGGGACAGTTGGCCGACATGGTCGTGGTAGAAGGAGACCCGCTCCAGGACCTGACGGCACTTCGCCATGTGCGCATGGTGGTAAAGAACGGCGACGTCGTTCATGAGGACGCAACGTGGAACTAACGAGCAAGCAGCGCCGCTGGTTGCGAGGCCAGGCTCACGCGCTCGACGCCCTCGTACAGGTGGGCAAGGGTGGGCTGTCTGCGGGCCTCGTCCGGCAGGCCGACGAGGTGCTGGCGCGACACGAACTGGTGAAGGTTCGCTTCCTGGCGGATCGCGATGATCGCAAGGAGCAGACCGCGGTGCTGGCCACCGCCGTCGGCGCGCAGATTGCCGGGGCCATCGGTCGTGTGGCGATTCTCTTCCGGCAGGATCCGGATCCGGAAAAGCGACGCTATCAGCTGCCTTAGTCGCTGCGCTGATTCTGCCGAATGCGACTCAGCGTAGTTGGCGAAAGAAGATCTCCGCCTCCGCGATGAGCCGCTGGTAGACGCGTTCCAGGTCGTCTTCGTAGGTACTCGTTTCGGCGAAGACAATCTCCCGGATGCCTGCCTGGATTGCTTCCTTGGTGCAGCCAAAGCACGGCCGCAGCGTCGTATAGAGCGTGCCGCTGTCGGTGCTGTTGCCGTTGCGCGCGGCCAGAAGGAACGCATTCTGCTCCGCGTGAACGCAAATGCAGGTGTCGTAGCCGACCCCCGGGGGGGTCTCCGAGGCGCATCTCGGGCAGCCGCCATCGGAGCAGTTGGTCACTCCCATGGGGGAGCCGTTGTAACCGGTCGAAATGATCGATTTGTCGACGACTACCAGAGCACCGACCTTGCGACGCACGCAGTTGGATCGTTCAGCTACCGCTGCCGCGATGCCCATGTAGTACTGGTCCCAGCCCGGTCGGTTCATCAGCGCGCTCCTGAGGCCATGCTCTTGGTGTCCGCCGGCTACTTTAGCCGGCTTCGCGATGCGAGGGGTTCCGTTTCTCGAGATCGAGACCAAGGACTGCCGGAACGCCTTTGTAAAGAACGTCGCAGACGTGCAAAGAAGCCGTCCCGTCCAGGGGTTCACGGCATGGCTGTGTCAGAATTCTCGGCTGGCGACCCATCCCCTTCTCTCACCGTACCCGGGCCCATGAACCGCAAGCTCGTGTTGGCCGGCGTGCTGCTCGCTGGCCTCATAACATTTCGTCTCTACCAGGAGTGGCCTGCCGACGATGCGACGGCGGGCTTCCAGATGCCGCCAGGTGGCTTTGGCCGCTCGGTAAGCTCCGCCCAGGCTGAATACGGTGGTGTTTCCGAGGCGGTGACATTGGTGGGCGCGCTGCGCGCGCAGGAGCAGGTCGACGTGACCCCGCGTGTCAGCGGGCGTGTGGAGACGATTCTCGTCGATATCGGTGACGCCGTGCGGGCTGGCGATTTGCTGGCACAGATCGAAGATGACGAACTACAGCAACAGCTGCAGCAATCGGAGGCTGCCCTCGACGTCAACCGCGCGATGGTGCAGCAACGAGAGCTCGAACTCCGCAACCAGGAAGTCAACGTGGAGCGAGCGCGCGGTCTTCACGAGTCTGGACTGACATCGGCCGAAGATCTCGAGCAGGCGCAGACACGCTATGACGTTGCCCGGGCGCAGCTGAACCTGGCGCGGGCGCAGCTGGTGCAGTCCGAGGCCAGCGATCGCGAGCTACGAATTCGTCTCGATCAGATGAGTATCACTGCGCCCATGAACGGGTTCGTGGGGCGCCGCTGGATGGATCCCGGGGCGCTGGTGAGTTCCAACACGCCGATCGTGACCATCGTCAACCTGACCACCCTCGAGCTCGTGGCCGCGGTTGCCGAGCGAGACATCGTGAAGGTCGAGTCCGGCGCGCTAGGGACCGTGTACGTTGACGCCCTGCCTGGCGAGGAGTTTGCTGGCCGCGTGGCGAGGATTTCGCCGTTGCTGGACGCCCAGACACGGACGGCGCAGGTCGAGATCGTCGTTCCCAACCCCGACTACCGGCTGCGGGCCGAGATGTTCGCTCGCGTCGAGCTGAGTCTTGGCAGCAATCGGGAAGCGCTGCGCATTCCGCGCCAGGCTCTCGTCGTTCGCGGCGAAGACGAGGGTGTGTTCGTTCTGCGCGACGACGTCGCCTATTTCACCGAAATCGAAACCGGCCTCTCGGAGGCCGACTGGATCGAGATCACGTCGGGGCTGAACCCCGGGGACACGGTTGCGACGATGGGGGCGAACCTCCTCCGTGACGGCGACCCGGTGCGTGTGGTCGGCTCTCAGGACAGCGAGGAGTCGGAGTCATGAATCTACCGAAGGCGGCGATCGGCCGTCCCGTGACCGTGCTCATGCTCGCGGTTGTTGTAGTGCTTCTCGGCCTGGTCGCCTTCGCGCGGCTGCCGGTCGACTTGATGCCCGATGTCGAGTTCCCGAGCCTGACCGTGCGCACCGAATACGCGGGCGTCGGGCCGGAGGAAATGGAGACACTCGTTACCCGTCCGATCGAACGATCGATGGCCTCGGTCCCGATGATCGACCGCATCACCGCGAGTTCCTCCGAGGGCAACAGCAACGTCACCATCGCCTTCGAGTGGGGCGCGAACCTCGACGAGGCCTCCGCCGAAATCCGCACTCGTCTCGACCGTCTACGCGGCGCTCTGCCCGAGGACGCGTCCGCCCCTACGCTGTTCAAGTTCGACCCGTCGCAGTTCCCGATTCTGTATATGGCAGTTGCCGGCGACCGCGATCCCCGCGAACTACGCCAGTTCGTCGAGGACCAGATGCAGTATCGCTTGGAGCGGGTGCCGGGCGTGGCGGCAGCAGACATCCGAGGTGGGCTGCGCCGTCAGATTCTGATTGAGCTGGATCTCGAGAAGCTGCTGGCCTACGACATTTCTGTCAGCAATGTCGTTAGTACGTTGCGTCGGGAGAATGTGAACGAGCCGGTCGGCCCAGTGGCCGAGGGTGAGTTCGAGGTTCTGCTGCGCACGCAGGGCGAGTTCGAGTCGGTGGAGCCCATGCGCAGCGTGGTCGTGGCGACGCGCGGCGGTGTGCCGGTCTACCTGCGTGACATTGCCGAGGTGAAGGACGCCTTTGAGGAAGTCCGCCAGATGATTCGCCTCGACGGCCAGCCGGCCATTCGCATGTCCGTGCGCAAGCAGTCGGGCGCCAACACCGTGACGGTCGCCAACGCCGTCAAGGACGAACTCGAGCGCATTCGCCGCGATTTCCCCGACCTGATCATCACGCCGATCTTCGACCAGTCCGAGTACATCGAGGAGTCGATCGCCAACGTGCGCAGCTCGGCCATCTATGGCTCCGTGCTGGCGATCCTGGTTCTCTTTCTCTTCCTGCGCAATGTGCGAAGCACGGTGATCATTGGTGTGTCGATCCCGATCGCCGTGGTCGCCACGTTCGCGCTCATGTACTACTACGGCTTCACGCTGAACACCATGTCGTTCGGAGGTCTGGCGCTGGGTGTGGGCATGCTCGTCGACAATGCGATCGTCGTGCTCGAGAATATCTTCCGCCATCGCGAGGCCGGCGAGAGCAAGGAGCAAGCGGCGCTTCAGGGCAGTTCGGAAGTCTCGACCGCCATCATTGCTTCAACGCTGACCACGCTGGCTGTCTTCGTGCCCCTCGTCTTTCTCACGGGCATGGCTGGAGTCATGTTCCAGCAGTTGTCGATGGTCGTCGCCTTCTCCCTGGCCTGTTCCCTGATCGTGGCGCTGACCGTTATCCCGGTGCTTTGCCATCGCTTCCTGCAGGTGCGCCCACCCGATCGCAAGCATCATCCGGTAATGCGCCAGATGGTCGAGCGTAGCGGCGCCATGCTGCGTCGTCTGGACCTGGCGTACGAAGGCATGATCCGCTGGGCGCTGGTGCATCGCTGGACCGTGGTCGGCGGCGCGGCTGCACTCTTCTTCGGCAGCTTTCTGCTGGTGCCCTTCATTGGCTTCGAGTTGATGCCGGAAACGGACGAAGGCGAGGTGCGGGTCAATGTGGAGATGCCGTCGGGGACGCGGGTCGAAATCACCGACGCGGTGATCCGCGAGATCGAGATGGTCGTTCGCGAGCAGGTTCCGGAAGCGACGCACATTCTTGCCGAGGTCGGGGGTGGTGGCTGGCGCCAGTCGGCGACGAATCGAGGCAACCTACGGATCTCGCTGCGGCCGGAGCGCGGGCGTACGAGCCAGGACATTTCCGCGGCGCTGCGGCCGCACCTTGCGCGCCGTCCGGGGATGGTGGCGTTCGCGTATCCGGGCAACAGCAACTGGCTATTCCGTGGTGCGGGTGGAGAAGGGACGCGGCTCAGCGTCGAGGTGCGCGGCCACGATCTCGACACCGGCATGGCAGTCGCCGAGCAGGTGCAGAACATGATGCGCCGCATCGATGGCGTCGCCGACCCGCGGCTCAGTCGCAAGCCGGGAGTTCCGGAGCTACGGGTGGTGTTGGATCGCGAAAAGGCCGCCACGCTGGGTTTGAACCTCTCTGATACGGCAGCGACGCTGCGCACCGCTATCGGTGGCCGCGTAGCCACTCGATTCCGCGATCAGGGCAAAGAGTTTGACGTCCTCGTACGTCTGCGCGAATCCGACCGTGCACGTCTAGGTCAGCTCGACCGGCTACCGATTATCACGCCGACCGGACAGCGGATCGCGGCTTCCAGCATCATCACGCTGGAGCGCCGCGAGGGGCCGGTGAACATCGAGCGCAAGGACCAGGAACGGACCATCTCGGTCTCGGCCGACATCGAAGGCCGCGACATGGGCTCGGTGATGGCCGACATCCAGTCGGGCGTTCGCAACCTGGACCTGCCGAGCGGCTTCGTCGTCCTGCTGGGCGACGAGTACGAGGAGCAGCAGAAAGCGTATCGCGACCTACTGCTGGTACTGGTGCTGGCTGTGATCCTCGTCTACGCGGTCATGGCCTCGCAGTTCGAGTCGCTACGCGAGCCCTTCTTGATTCTGTTCTCCATTCCGATGGCGGCGGTGGGCATCATCCTGATGCTCTTCCTCACCGGGACGACGTTCAACATCCAGGCGTTCATCGGCATGATCATGCTTGCCGGCATCGTGGTGAACAACGCGATCGTGTTGCAGGACTACATCAACCTGTTACGCCGTCGCGACGAGATGGAGCTTCACGCCGCAGTCGAGCTGGCGGGTCGGCGCCGGCTGCGCCCGATTCTGATGACTACCCTGACGACGGTCTTGGCGATGGTGCCGATGGCTCTGGGCTTGGGTGAAGGCGGCGAGCTGCAGGCTCCCATGGCCCGCGTCGTCATCGCAGGCCTGCTGGCCTCCACGTTGATCACCTTGATCCTGATCCCGACCATCTACACGATGGTGGAGGAATGGTCGTGGCGGCGTAAGGAAAAGAGAACGCAGGCCGCCGATTACGCGGGCGCCAGCCCCCTCGCCTAGCCGCGCTGGCCGGGCAGGCCGGTCGCCTAGCGGTCTAGGAAGGCGCGTGCCGAGGTGACCTTGTCGCGGTCGAGCTCGCCTTCGCCCCAGTAGTCGAGGAACTTCGAAAAGTAGCGTTCGGCCGCGCCGTCTTCGCCGCGGTCCGCGTAGTAGGTGCCCAGGTACCAGAACGACGGGATCCAGTACTGCGGTTGGTTGACGCGCGGTAGTCCGGTCTGTGCGAGGGCGCGGAAGATCTCGGCCGCCTCATCTCGACGTTCCGTCTGCCACAGTGATTCGCCGAGAAGGAAACGGACTTGCACAGCGTCTTCGTTGACGTCGCGACCGGGATTGGCGTCGAGAGCCGTGCGTAGACTGCGGACCGAGGCGTCTACGTCGCGGCTCGCGAGCGCCATCAGTCCATCTACCTGAGCGTCGATACGTCTGCGGGTACGAGGCGGGAGAGGGAGACCCTCCAGGGTTACCTCAAAGCGCTGAACGGCATCAGCGGCGCCTTCGAGATCTCCAGCCTTGGCCAACGCCAGAGCATCGGAGATCTCGATCTGCTGTGCCGTACGCTCGTTGTATCCCTGTTCTCGAGTTTCGCGGACCATCCGCCGCATGCCGTCGATGTCGCCTTCCAGATCGTACGTGTCGGTCAACGCGTTCATCGTCCACATCCACTGGTTGCTCCCCTCCGCAACGAGATCGCGAGCCATCAGTATGTGGGATCGAGTTTCGGAGACATTGCCGAAATACAGGGACTGCAGAGCCTGCTTCATGTGCCCGCCGAAGGCCTCTCGCTCGCTGCCCGCGGTCAGCAGGTCGGCTATCTCAGCAGCCTCGTCCCAGCGTTCGCCCAGCGCATAGATATTCCAGCGATAGGCTCGGTACTCGGGGTCGGGAGTGATCGCATAGCCTTGATCGAGCGCTTCGAGGGCTTCGTCGTAGTCTCCGGCATGGGTCAGCGCCTCTGCCAGATGACGGTAGCCGGCGGCGTTGTCGGGGTTGGCTTCGATGAACCCGCGCAGCACCTGAACGGCGGCACCATGATCGCCCTTGACCGCGTAGGCCTGCGCGAGTTGCTGGAACGATGGCGCGAAGCGGTGACCGAGCTTCTGCAACTCTTCGAGGTGGGGAATCGCCTCCTCGTAGCGTTCGAGCTGCATCAGTTGCATCGCCAGGTTGTGGCGGGCCGCGGTGTGATCGGGGAACATCTCGACCGCCTGCGAGTACTCCTCGATCGACTCGCCCATCGTCTCGGGCTTCATCGACAGGTAGCGGCCGCGGATGTAGAAGCGCTCGCGCGGCGGCAGCTTGTCGCTTCGCTCAAAGGCGTTGCGCGCGTACATCTCGGCCATCTCCGGGTCCGCCATGTTGCCGTAGGCCACGGAGAGTTTCGCGTGCGCCATGGCGAAGTCCGGATCCTTTTCGACGGCCGCCTCGAGCAATGGGATGGCCATCTCTGACTTCGACTCGAGGTTGAGCTTCACTCCCTCGGCGTACATCCGGTAGGCGTCCACGTCCGTGGTGGTCACCTCTTGCAGGTCGCGCTGTTCCATGGCGTCCGCCACCGTGCCCTGGCCGGTGCCAGCCGCCGGGGCGCCCGCCGCCACGCGAGCGTCGCTGGCATCGATTTGGAACTGGACTTCGACCCAGTCCGTGATCTCGTCAACCAGGTCAAAGACCGTGTTCGCGTCTCCTTGGACGGAGTTCGAGGCGACCACATCGCCGGATCGCGGATCCTGGATGCGCACATTGATGCGGAGTTCTTCGCCAGCCCGTGCGTAGCTGCCGACGATGGCCGTGTTCATCTGGGCCTGATCCGTAACCCGGCGCACCACGTCGGATGAAGTCATGGGCGCCTGATCTTCGCCGAGGTCCTGCAGTATCGAGTACAGGCGATCGGTGGCCAACACCCGCACCTCGGCGGTTTGCGACAGGTCGGTCACGAGCATGTCGGTTAGCCCCGTTCGCAGCCACTGAAGTTCGCTGTCGTCGCTGATGTTGTCGAAGTAGAAGACGGCGATCGAAGGTCGAAAATCGGCTGCCGCGCGCATCGTCGTGGCGCCGGGGCGTTCTCCGGGAGGCC
>JAJCXS010000086.1 GCA_029263335.1 Acidobacteriota bacterium
AGCACCTCGGCCAGGATGTCTTGCGTGGCCGGCTGGCTCGCTGCGATGGTGTGGGTTGCCATGGGGCCTGGCGGGATCGCGGTCATGGATAGCCGGCCCGATCCCGCTGAGACGGGCAACAAGGCCAACCCGGCCATTCCCAGCAACCCAGCCGTCCGGACATACGAAGTATCCATGCGACCTCCTCCAGAGAGCAGTGGTACGCGGCGGGTTGAGCCTATCGCGCGCCGCGCCGCAACTCGACAGATGCGGCGCGTTTCACGCCTGTCTCGAGGGCGGCAGACAGCGTGGTAGCATCGTCTAGTTCGACGGATGAGGACTGCAACCAGAGTGGAAACGGCACGTGTCTGGACATTCGAAATGGTCGAAGATCAAGCGCAAGAAGGGTGCTAACGACAGCGCTCGGAGCAAGATTTTTTCGCGCCTGGTGAAGGAGATCACCGTGGCTGCGCGCGAGGGTGGTGGCGATCCCGATGGCAACGCTCGGCTACGGACCGCGATCGATAATGCCAAGCTCGAAAACCTGCCGGCCACCAACGTCGAGAAGGCAATCAAGCGCGGCACGGGCGAGATCTCCGGTGTCGTCTACGAGGAAGTGACGTTCGAGGGCTACGGTCCCGGCGGCGTGGCGATCTTGGTGCAGGCCACGACCGACAACCGCCGTCGCACGGTGCCCGAGATGCGCAAGATCTTCGACAACGGTGGCGGCAACCTCGGCGACCAGGGCAGCGTCGCCTGGATGTTCAAGCAGGCAGGGTTGTTCGTTATCGACGCCTCGACCATCGACGAAGACGAACTGATGATGACGGCCCTCGAGGCCGGTGCTGACGACGTGACCGTTCAGGACGGCATGTACGAGGTGCTGTCGGCGCCCAACCAATTCCATACCGTCTCGCAGGCGCTGGATGCCGCCGGAGTGGAGATCGTCAGCCGCGAGCTGGCGATGTTGCCGCAGAACATGATGGCGCTCGAGGGCAAGGTGGCCGAGCGCTGTATCAAGCTGATGGAAGAGTTCGACGATCACGACGATGTCCAGAACGTCTGGACCAACGCGGATATCGCGGAAGAGCTGGTGGAGCAGGTCGCCGCTGGGTGAGGCGGCCGACGTCAGCTGGCAAAGGGGGAGTCCGGTGGCCCGTATCTTGGGCATCGATCCGGGGTCGCGCGCCACGGGGTTCGGCGTGGTCGACACCGACGGGCAGCGCTCGAGCGCTGTCCACTACGGCGTGATTCGTGTGCCCGCAGATCTGTCACTTGTTCGCCGTCTGGACCTGCTCCATGCCGGGTTAGTCGAGATCGTGAAGGAGTACTCGCCCGATGAGGCTGCCATCGAAGAGGTCTTCATGGCGAAAAACCCGCGCTCCGCGCTGGTGCTGGGGCAGGCGCGCGGCGTGCTGTTACTCGCGGCAGGACGTTGTGGTGAGGTTCACGAGTACGCTGCTCGTGCGGTGAAGAAAGCCGTCGCGGGTTATGGACAGGCAGACAAACAGCAGGTTGGCCACATGGTGAAGTTGCTGCTTGGCCTCGACAAGACGCCACCCCAGGACGCCGCCGATGCCCTGGCGATCGCGCTGTGCCATGCGCATACACGACCGATGCAAGCCCGGGCGCGTGCGGCTCTCGATACGGCGGTTGCCAAGTGATCGGCGCGTTGCGTGGCACGCTTCGGAGCAAAGACCCGGCGGCCCTGATCGTCGACGTCGGCGGGGTCGGGTACAAGGTCAGCGTACCGCTGTCGACGTACTACGAACTGCCGGAGGCCGGCGCAAATGTCGATCTCCGCATCTACACGCACGTCCGCGACGTGGCAATCGAGCTGTATGGCTTCGGTAGCGCCTCCGAGCAGGCGATTTTCGAGGCGCTGATCGGTGTGTCGGGCATCGGCCCCAAGCTCGCCGTCACGGTGCTCTCGGGGATGGAAGTCGACACCCTGGTTCGCGCCATCGCTAACGCCGACGTTGCCCGCCTGACGACGATACCCGGTGTCGGCAAGAAGACCGCGGAACGGGTGGCGCTCGAGTTGAAGGACAAGGTGGTGAAGATCGTCCCGACCGAGGTGGCTGGGCCAGCCGGCGTCCGTGAGGACGTGCTCTCGGCGCTGCTCAACCTGGGTTACAAGCGGCCCCATGCCGAGGCGGCTCTCGCTCAGCTGGGCGATGATGTCACCGGTTTCGAGGAGCTGTTGCGGCACAGTCTGCGGGCGCTGGCCAAATGAACGGCCCAATGGACGATCGTCTTGTTACTCCCGCCATGGTCTCGGGCGATGATCGCCTCGACGCGGCGCTGCGGCCCCGGACTCTCGATCGCTACGTGGGTCAGAAGCGCATCGTCGACAACCTGCGCGTGTTCATCGAGGCGGCACGCAAACGTGAAGAGCCTCTCGACCACGTGCTGTTGTTCGGGCCGCCGGGGCTCGGCAAGACAACCCTGGCGAACATCATCGCCAACGAGATGACGGCGGCCTTACGGTCCACCGCCGGCCCGGTCATCGAGAAGGTGGGCGATCTGGCAGCCATTCTCACGAACCTCGAGCCCGAGGCGCTGCTCTTTATCGACGAGATTCACCGAATGTCGGCCTCGATCGAGGAGGTTCTCTATCCGGCGATGGAGGACTACCAGATCGACATCATTATCGGCGAGGGGCCGGGCGCCCGGTCGGTGAAGCTGCCGCTGCCGCGCTTTACGCTGGTGGGCGCCACGACGCGCGCTGCGTTGTTGACTTCGCCTCTGCGCGGGCGTTTCGGGATCGTATTCCGTCTCGACTTCTACACCGTCGATGAGCTGGCTCAGATCGTTGTGAACTCGGCGGAGATTCTGGACTTGCCGATTACCCCGGAGGGCGCGAACGAGATCGCGCGGCGTTCGCGCGGTACTCCGCGGGTTGCCAACCGGCTGCTTCGCCGGGTGCGCGACTATGCGCAAGTCGAGGGCGACGGCAAGATCGACGAAGTGGGCGCGCGCGATGCCCTGCACCGCCTCGAGGTCGACGAAGTCGGTTTCGACGAAATCGATCGCCGGCTGCTGCTCACGGTAATCAACGATTTTTCCGGCGGCCCCGTCGGCCTCAACACCATCGCTGCCGCGATCGGCGAGGATCGTGCCGCGATCGAGGACATCTACGAGCCCTACCTGATCCAGCTCGGCTTTTTGCAGCGCACCCACCGAGGCCGCATCGCAACCGACAAGGCCTATCGCCATTTCGGCATCAAGCGTCGGCCCGATGGCTCGGCTCAACCACCTCTCTGGTAGGCGCGCGCTGTCGTGCGTATGCAGGACTTTGACTACGAGCTGCCGGCGGAGCTCATTGCGCAGGAACCTGAGGCCAAGCGCGACGCCTCGCGGCTGATGGTGGTGCGGCGCCACGCCGAGCTCGAGAGCGACGCGTTGGAGCATCGAGTCTTCGCGGATCTTCCCGAGCTGCTTCGGCGGGGCGATCTGCTGGTGATGAACGACACGCGCGTGCTCGCGGCTCGCGTTGCCGCCCGTCGCTCCACAGGCGGCGCAGTCGAGTTGCTGTTCGTTGCCCCGGAAGCCGGGCAACCGAGCGAGTGGCGTGCCATGGTGCGACCGGCGAAGCGGGTTCGAGTTGGCGAGCAGCTGACCGTGGGGGACGATCGCGTCAGGGTGGTCGCTGAACTCGACGGGGGGCAACGGCGCGTCGCGTTCAATCCCGCTGTAGATGTCTACGCCTGGCTCGAGGAGCACGGCCGGATGCCACTGCCGCCCTACATCGATCCCGACGACGGGCAGCTGCGGGGCCAGTTGGACCGCGAGCGCTATCAAACTGTCTACGCACGCACGCCGGGCGCGGTCGCGGCGCCGACGGCCGGGCTTCATTTCACGCCGGAGCTGCTGGGCGAGTTGCTCGACAGAGGGGTCGAGACCGCCTTCCTCACGCTCGATGTCGGGCCGGGCACGTTCCGACCGGTAACCGCCGACCGCGTGGAGGACCACGTAATGGATAGCGAGCCCTACAGGCTCCCGGATGCCACCGCGGAGGCCGTGAACCGGGCGTTGCGCGACGGCCGCAGAGTCGTCGCCGTTGGCACGACATCGGTGCGCGCCCTGGAGCACGCTGCTGCAAATTCGCCCGACGAGCCGCCGCAGCTGGTCGCAGCCTCCGATCGTGCCGACATCTTCATCTCACCGGGCTACCGCTTCCGTGTGGTCGGTGCGATGATCACCAACCTCCACCTGCCCCGTTCGACGCCGATCCTGCTCGCGTCGGCGTTGGTCGGACGACAGCGTTTGCTCACCGCCTACGAGGCGGCGATTGACAACCGGTACCGCTTCTATTCCTACGGCGACGCGATGCTGCTGCAATGAGTTTTACCAGAATGGGCGACGGCCTGGCGGGTGTGGTCAAGGACTGGGCGAAGGACCCGGAGTTTCGCTGGAATCTGATCGAGCGCGCCTGGCGAGGCGCTGCCGGGGGCACGGTTGGCGATCGGGCAACGGCCGAGTCGTTCGAGCGCGGCGTCTTGACGGTGCGGGTCAGCGAGCCCGAATGGATCCCGGCGCTCCGTGAGTTGGAAACGGATCTTGTCGTTGCCATGCGGCGCCGACCCGGTGGTGACATGGTGACCCACATCGTCTGGGTCAGCGGCGAGCCCGATCGTTCGGGACACGAGTAGCGAGACCGAAGTAGTTGAGCACATGAGAGAGGTAGCGGCATGAGTGAGATCGGAACGGCGCTGCTGTCCGTCTACGACAAGACGGGTCTGGTGGAGTTTGCGGGGGCCCTGGCCGACCGTGGAGTCCGGCTGGTGTCCACCGGCGGGACGGCTCGACATCTTGTCGACGCCGGCATCGAGGTGGTGCAGATCGAGGACTTTACCGGCAGCCCGGAGATGCTGGGCGGCCGTGTCAAGACCCTCCACCCGCACGTCTTCGGCGGTATCCTGGCGCGTCGCGACAGCACCGCACAGATGACGGAACTCGACGAGGCCAATCTCGCCGCGATCGACCTGGTGGTGGTGAACCTGTATCCCTTCGAGGCGACCATCGCAGACCCCGACCATCGGCTTCTAGACGCCCTCGAGCAGATCGATATCGGCGGTGTGAGCCTGATTCGAGCGGCCTACAAGAACTTCGCAGGCAGCGCGGTGGTGGTGGATCCTGCGGACTATTCCGAGGTCGTTGGCTCGCTCGACGGGCCGTTACCGCTGTCGCGGCGGCTGCGCTGGGCGCAGAAGGCGGTGGCCCACACGGCTGCGTACGAGGCCGCGATCTGCAACTACCTCACGGCGCTCGATGAGGAGCAGGTCGACCTCGAAGGCGAAACCCCACGCCGGCCACACCCCGATCACCTGGCGATGACGTTCACGCACGCGCAGTCGCTCCGGTATGGCGAGAATCCTCACCAGCCAGCGGCTTTCTACGCGGCCGCGGGTGCGCGGGCTGGGCTCGCTGCGGGCGAGCAACTGCAGGGCAAGGAGCTGTCATTCAACAACTACTTGGACACCGATGCGGCATGGCAGCTGGCATGGGCGCTGCCGGTGCCGGGAGCGGTGATCATCAAGCATGCCAATCCGTGTGGCGCGGGCCGGGCCGACACTCTCGCGGACGCCTATCGCCGCGCTCGAGCCACCGATTCGCAGTCAGCGTTTGGAGGAATCGTCGGGGTCAACGCGCCGGTCGACGAAGCGACGGCCGAGGAGATTGCATCGACCTTCATCGAAGTCGTCGTGGCACCGAGTTTCTCGCCGCGTGCACGAGAGGTCTTGCAGGCGAAGGCGAACCTGCGCGTCATCGAGCTCGGCGAGCCGTCGCGCCAGGTGCGATCGTCGCCGGAGCTGCGGTGGATCGCCGGCGGCGCACTGCTGCAGGCACGTGACTTCGGCGCCGAGGAACACTGGGAGATCGTCAGCGAGCGGCAGCCGTCCGATCAACAGAATGCCGACCTGCTCTTCCTCTGGAGCATCATTCCGGCGGTCAAATCGAACGCCATCGTGATTGGACGCGCCGGCCAGCTTCTCGGCGTCGGGGCTGGCCAAATGAGCCGCGTCGATTCGTGCAAATTCGCGGCGTGGAAGGCGACGGAGGCTGGCCACGAGCTGGCCGGCAGTGCGGCGGCCTCTGATGCATTCTTCCCGTTCGCCGATGGCGTTGAGACGCTCGCCGCGGCGGGCGTGACGGCGATCGTCCAGCCCGGTGGTTCCAAGCGCGACGCGGAGGTGATCGAGGCGGCGAATCGGCTCGGGCTGGTGTTAGTTCACACCGGAGCCCGGCACTTTCGCCACTGACGCCACCGTTTCGTCTACTAGGCTTTGACCACCCGTGTGCTGGTGACGCGATCGTGTAGCCCGCGGTGCTCGGGGTCCTTGATAGCCGTCAACAGTCCGAGGCCGGCTGGCAGCGCCGCCGCCGCGTACGCGACCGCGCGCAATGCCGCCCGGCCGTAGCCAACGTGGAAGGTGTCCGCGCCGATGACCCGCACGCGCATGGCCATCTTGCCCAGAGTCTGGCCGCTGGTTCCCACGAAGATCACGCCGTAAACCAAGCCAAACAGCGACCAGGCCGCCAGGAAGGGAATGGGCGCCGCCTGCACGAAGGGCACGACCGGGGCCCCGGCGGCCGAAGCGCCGGCGATCATCAGCACCAGACCGATGGTGAGCAGGACCAAGCCGTCGGCGACGGCCGAGTACACACGATCCGACATGGGGGCCGACGCGTCGGCGTGCTGGCGTTGCGCCTCGGCGACGAGCGCCGCATCGAGGTCGGCATCAACGTCCCATTCCAGCGGCGCGTTCTCGGCCAACTTGTCCTCAGCCAACTGGGCTGCCGCATCCATGGCGGGGCTCGAGAGCGTCGCTTTGTCGGCGAGCGAGGGCGCGACGTCTTCTTCTGTCTCCAATTCGTCGAAGAACGAACCGCGTACCGGTTCTTCCTGGGTCAGGATCTCGGATCCCGTCGGCTCCGGCTCCGGCTCCGGCTCCGGCTCCGGCTCCGGCATCGGTTCCGACGCTAGCGCTGATCCCGACTCCGGCTCCAACGCGGGCTCCGCGACAGGTTCGTCAAAGAACGAAGCGGATGCTGGTGCGGCCACGGCCTCGTCCAGCGCGGTCTCGTTGGCCGGCTCATCGAAGAGTGCTTCTGCCGCGGGCGTCGGGTCGTCGGTGTCCTCATCGCGGATGTCGAACAGCCCCGGCAGCGACCGGCTTGCTGAGGGCACCTCTTCGCGGGATGCGGGCTCGAAGTCGGCGGCATCTACGAGGCTGCCTGGCGGCGCGATTTCGACCTCTTCTTCCTCGGCCAAGCTCGAGAGGTCTCCGATGGGTTGATCGAGAAGATCGGCGGTCGGAATCGGGGTCTCCGGGGGAGGACCCAGGTCGGTCCGCTTGCTGCCTTCGGGTGTCGTGTACTCGCCCACGAAGAAGCTGTCGACAGCCTCGGAGACGGCAGTGTCTTCGTCTGCGTCGCCTTCGAAGATGACTCTGGGGCTCTCTTCACTGGGCTGGGGTCCGCGGCTCGGTTCTCGCGGCAGGGCCCACGCGGGGATCTCCACATCGCGCAGTTCGGGCGGAATGGCGTCGAGCAACAGGTTGTCGGGCAGCTTGCTTTCTTCCACCGCCGGGGCTGGCGCTTCGTCCAACTCGGCAGTTGCATTGGCCGCTACGACCGGTTCGTCCGCTACGATCGGTTCGTCCGCTACCTCGTCGATCTCGCCCAGCGCTTCAACCGCGGCAGGTTCCTGTTCCTCGCTGCGAACGGGCTCGGCGAACTCCGGCGTCGGGTCGCCTTCGGTGCGGAGTGTGAACTCGTCGGCAATCTCCAGAATGGGATCGTCCGCGAAGACCGTCGGCTCGTCCTGAAACAGCGGTGCGGCCGAGGGCGGTGCGGGGGGCTCCAGAGCCTCTTCTTCCCGGACGGACTCGGCCGACGCCTCATCGAGCGCCGTCTCCAATTCGGCCGTTTCCAATCCGGCTTCCAACTCGGCGACCGCATCCGCCGGCTCTACGGGCTCGGGGGCTTCCACCGCTGCAGGTGGTTCCGCGCCGCCCAGCAGATCATCAACGAGTCCCGCGATGTCCTCGCGGCGGCCCTGTCGCTCTCCGTCAACGAGCTGCACCCTCGCTTCGTCGACCGGCTGCGGCTGGGCCGACAGAGACCTTGCGATCTCCACCTTCTCTTCCGTCGCGGCGGCGGTCGCGCTGAGCGCGATCTCGTCGACATCGTCACGATGCACGGCGTGCTTCCGCGCACGGATCTCCTTTACCCGCTCGCGCAGTTGCTCGCGCCAGTCGCCGAACGGGCTGGACGCGTCTTCCGTGGCCTCGCCGGGCGATGCGGTTGCCGTGTCGGGATCAACCAGTTCAGTCGCAGTTCTGTCGGAACCCGTAGGTGCCACGTGCTCCTCCTTGCTCATCATCGGTCCGTCGAGTCGCTGGCGGAGCGCGCGGCTCCGTTCGGCTCGTCGACGTCCGGTTCGTACCAATCCGGAAGCACCGGGTCGGTGGATTCGGTAACGCGATCTGGGCGCTCTTTACGCCGCGCGCGACTCGCGCGCATCATTCGCTCCTTGATCGCGGTGGATTCGTCTTGGGGGCCTTCGCCGTGCGTTGTCGCCGGTACAGCCGTAGCGGTAGCCGCAGCCGGCGGCGCCGTCGATTCCTCGGGTCCTTGGATGGCCGCTCGCGCGGCCGCAACCGCGGCGGCGACGTTGACGGCCAGGTCCTCGCGCTGTTCGGTCGCGGCCATTTCATGGAGGCTGGGTGCTTCCCCGAGCGACGGCAAATCGACGGGCGGTACCTCGGCCGGTGGCGTCGTCGTGACATCTGCTACTGTGCGTGGGCCATCGGGGGGCAGATCGCGAACGTGGGCGTGGTCAACTTCCGGTGCCATGGCGAGCGATGCCACCGGCGCGTCCGCTACAGAGCTATCGCCGGAGGCTGTGCTCGCGATAAGGATCCGACGTTTGGGGTCGGTTCGGCGTCGCGTCAGCCGACGAGACAACTCGAACGACGTGTCGCATCGCGGGCATTTCGACAGATAGTCGAATGTGACCAAGCTGCACTTCGGACACTTCATGTGGTCGCCCTCCACCTTGAGCGACCGCCCCCAGTCAATCTTCTCACCACGCCCCGCTTGGAATGCTAGCAACGATGAGGGGGCGCGGTCAACGCAGAGCTGTGCTTTAGTGTGCAAAATTGCGCCCCGACGGAGCGCGTCCCGCGCTGCTGCTTGGTCACCGAAGGGTTACTAGGTGCTGTGACGGCCCCGGCCGCAGGCGTTCCGAGCCCCCAAAAAAGTGAGGTCACGGCGCTCCGCGCCCGGTTACCACAGGCTGCTAGTCGTCGGGCGCAACCTCGGCGGGATCTATGCCGTGCGCCTTGAGCTTGCGGTACAGGTTGCTGCGTTCGATGTGCAGCGCTTCGGCGGCCTGCCGCACATTGCCGTTGAACTCGCGCAGTTTGGTCAAGATGAGACGGCGCTCGAAGATCTCGCGTGCCTCGCGCAGCGACATGTCCTGATCGAGAGCGGTGGCGGCGGTCAGTGAGGCGTCGACCATGGGCTCCACCTCGTTAGCCTGAATCAGATCGCCGCGGGCCATGATGGCCAGACGCTCGCAGACGTTGCGCAGTTCGCGTACGTTGCCAGGCCAGCGATGCGATACCAGCAGGGCAAGAGCGTCGGCGCCCAGTTGCTTGGGCGGCTGGCCATACTCGCTCGCATAGTCGGCCAGAAAACGATCGGCGAGGAGGGGAATGTCCTCGCGCCGGGCTCGCAGGGGCGGCACCCGGAAGGGGATGACGTTGAGGCGATAGTAGAGATCTTCCCGGAACCTTCCAGCCTCGATCTCTGCTTCCAGGTCCTTGTTGGTTGCGGCGATCACACGGACGTCAACCTCGTGCGTTTCGTTCGACCCGACGGGCTCGAAACGCTGTTCCTCGAGAACCCGCAGTACCTTCGCCTGGGTCTTCAGGCTCATGTCCCCGACTTCATCGAGAAACAGGGTGCCGGCGTCGGCTAGGCCGAATTTGCCCATCTTGTTGGTCACCGCGCCCGTGAAGGAACCCATGACATGGCCGAAGAGTTCCGACTCGATCAGCTCCTCGGGGATAGCGGCGCAGTTGACCTCGACGAAGGTTTCGCTGTGACGTCGGGAAAGGGCGTGAATTCGCCGCGCGACGAGTTCCTTGCCCGTGCCGTTCTCGCCGAAAATCAAAACCCTGCCCTTGCTGGGGGCCGCCCGATCCACCTGGCGGCGCAGCTCGACGATGCTGTCACTCTGGCCAATGATGTCGACGCCCTCGCTGACCTCGGCGCGGAGCTGCACATTCTCGCGTTCCAGCGTCCGCTGGCGCATGGCGTTGCCGACGACCAGAAGCACACGGTCGAGCGATAGCGGCTTCTCTAGAAAGTCGAACGCGCCGAGTTTGGTGGCCTTGACGGCTGCGTCGATGTTGCCGTGCCCGGAGATCATCACGACCTCGGCGCCGCAGCCTTCTCGGTGCAGTTGATCGAGCACTTCCAGGCCGTCGATACCGGGCAGCCAGATGTCCAGCAGAACGACATCGTAGTCGCCCCCGTTCAAGGCGTCGATGGCCGTCTCGCCGCTGTCGACGGCCTCCACGGCGTGGCCTTCGTCGGCCAGGACACTGGTGAGCGACGAGCGTACGTTGGGTTCGTCATCAACGATGAGGATCTTGCCGCGGCGTCCCAAAACGGTTCGCTAGCCCTTCGGGAGTTCGATGACGAACGTCGCCCCGTGTGGAACGTTGTCGACAACGCGAATGTAGCCGCGATGGTCGGACACGATCTGGCGCACGATGGCCAGGCCCAGTCCGGTTCCGCCGCGTTCGCGCGAGAAGTAGGGAACGAACAGCTGGTCTTTGTCCTCTGGCCGGATACCGGGCCCGCTATCGGTGACGGCCACGCGGACAACCTCGAGATCCTGGTCGTAGAGTGTGCTGATGGCGAGCTTACCGTCGCCATCCATTGCCTTGACGGCGTTGTCGAACAGGTTGGTGAAGGCGCGGCGAATCTGATCCGGGTCGAGTTCGAGATGCGGCAATTCGTCGGCGTAGTGGCGCGTGATCTCTATGCGCCCGTGCATGTCGGGGTAGGGGCGCAGACTGTCGTCCAAGAGGCGATGCAGGTCGGTCAACACGGGCTTCGCGGAAGGCATGCGCGCGAAACGGCTGAACTCGTCCACCAGCGACTTCAGCGTCGCGACCTCCTGCAGGATGGTGCGGGTGCCTTCTTCGATCACCGCGTATTCGCCCTCGGCACCGGCGGCGCGCTGATAGCGGCGCGCGATGCGTTGTGCCGACAGTTGGATGGGTGTCAGCGGGTTACGGATTTCGTGCGCGACACGGCGCGCAACTTCGCGCCAGGCGGCGGCCTTTTGCGCCCCGATGAGACCGGTAAGGTCATCCAGCACGGTGACCGTACCGAGGTAGGACCCCGCCTTGTCTCGCAGGCTCGTACAGTGCGCTGCCAACGTTAGTCGTCTCCCGCTGGCCTCCAACGTGAGCTCTTCTTCCAGAGCCGCGAGGCGTGGTCTCGCATGCTGCATCAGCGTGCGTAGCGGCGCCATGTTCTCGCCCGAAAATACCTCGTCGTACGGTGCGCTTACGGCGGCGCTACCGTCGATCGCGAGCATGTCGGACGCAGCCGGATTGATCGTCGTGATACGGCCCTCGGCATCCACGGAAACCACGCCCGTGGCGATATTGGCAAGTACCGATTCCATGTAACTGCGTCGCTCCTCGAGCTCGGTAATGCTCTGCTCGAGGTCGATGCGCGATTGTTCGAGACTACGCTGACCGACGCTCAGATCACCGGTCATGCGATTGAACGACTCGACCAGGACGCCGAGTTCATCGTTGGTCTCAGCCTCGACGCGGTAGTCGAGGTTGCCAGCGGCGACCGCGCGCGTTCCCTCCGATAGTTTTCGGATGGGTACGGTTACGCCGCGCGCGAGATACAGCCCCAGCCAGACGGCCCCGAACACGATCAGCAAGCTGATCAGGAGAAAGGTCAGCAGATAGGTATTAGTGATCGGCTCCTTTCCCTGCATGCCCTGCTCATAGTTGGCGTAGAGCTGTTCGATCGCGGCGGCCTCGGCGGCCAGGGCTCCGTCGAGTACGCGAGTGATGACGATGATGCCCTCGACCTCGGGAGCACCGGCGGCAAATACCGGAGTACCGACAACCAGCAATTCGTCACGGCTCTCGATCGTCACCGTGTCACGGAACTGCTGGCCGGCAAGTCCTAACAGGATCAAGTGTGGCTGCACGGTCAGGTGATGTTCCCGTCCCTGCAGGAAACTACCTTGCCGCACCAACGGTGCGAACGGCTGGTCCTCACCCCGGTAGAACGCCACGGCATCGAGATCCAGGTGTGGTTGCTCCTCGAGTAGCCGTCCCATGTCCCGCTCGATGACCTGCCATGCTTCATCTCTGACGACCCGGCCATCGGTGAGTTCCTGCGACAGCAGGTCGCCAATGCGAAGCAGTTCCTGTTCCTCCGCTTCGACCGCGCGCCGCTTGAGCTCGCGCGCGCGTTCGTGCAGCGCCGTTACATCGGACGAGAACCAGCGATCGACGCTCTTCTGGATGAAGTCGCTGGCCACCAGAAACAAGATGATGCTCGGCACCAATGACAGCCCCACATAGGTGACCATCAGCTTGGTCTGGAACTTGGAACCCAGCCGGCGGTGTCGACGGTCGACGTAGAGCTTGATGAGGTTGCGTCCGAGAACGAACAACAGCGTCAGCAAGAGCACGATGTTCAGGGCGGTCATCGAGTGCAGCAATACCGCCGGCAAGCCGGCGTCGGCCGAGCGCTGCAGGGCGATCTCGATACCCACGAAGAACAGCACCAAGACGGCAAGACCAGCGATGGTCAGGCGGCGATGGCGCGCGCGGCGCTGATGCTCAGCGCGGTTGTCGGTACTCATGGGGCGATCCGCGGCAAATGCACGAAAGCTGGCGTCGACCATGGAGCGCCAGCGCAGCCGCCAATGTTAACAGGCCCAACAGCGTCAGCGGAGGTGCCGATCAGACGGAGACGGGCTCCGTCACCGGGCGCCGCGCCGCGAGCTCGTAGACGATGTCGTCCCAGGTCACCGCCTCCCACGCCTCAGGCGTGTCGCGGATCTTCTCGACCAGGTCGGCGTGCAGGCTGTGCCCTGCCCGATAGGCCACCACATGGCCCAGGAGCGGCGCTCCCAGCAGGGTCAGGTCGCCGATCGCATCGAGGATCTTGTGGCGCACGAACTCGTCAGGGAAACGGAGCTGTGGGTTCAGAATCGAATTCTCGCCGACCACGATGGCGTTCTCCATCGAGCCGCCAAGCGCGAGGCCAAGTGAGCGCATGGTCTCGACGTCACGCAGGAACCCGAAGGTCCTCGCCGGCGCCAGCTGCTCGGTGTAGGCGCGCGGCGTTACCAGGAACGTCTCGCGCTGGATACCGATGAGCGGGTGGTCGAAGTCGATCGTGTAAGAGATCTTGAGGCGCTCCGCCGGGTAGACGGAGATGAACTTGTCGTCGTCGTCGACCCGCAACGGCTCGACGATCTTCATGAACGTGCGCGCTGCCTGCTGACGGCGCAGTCCGGCTTCGTGTAGCAGGTAGACGAACGGGGTGGCCGATCCGTCCATGATCGGCACTTCCGGGCCCTCGAGTTCGATCAACAGGTTGTCGATGCCGAGTCCGCTCGCGGCGGAGAGCACGTGTTCCACCGTGCTGACCGAGGCGTAGCCATCGGTCAGCTGCGTCGCGAAGCTGGTTTGATGCAGGTTGTCGATCGAAACCGCGATCTCGCGACCACCGAGATCGATTCGCCGAAAGCGGATTCCCGTGCCCGGCTGGGCGGGTAGCAGCCGCATGTTGACACGCTCGCCGCAGTGTAGGCCGATGCCAGCGCAGCCCACTTCGCGACGGATCGTCTTCTGTGTCAGAGTCATTCAAGCTCTCGGAGAGGAGGGGCCTGGCCTAAGGCAAAGCAACTTTCATGCCGAGATTCGCTAGAATCTTGGAAGTTGTTGATTTGCATCGACTTGTCTCCTTTTTGTCGTTCCGATCCGCCTCTCGCTGTGGCAAAACTGCAGCAGATACGCCCTAGCGGTTGTTGCATTTCTGCAACAATCCGTGGGTTCGCCTGGCAGGTGCGGCCCCGTGGGGTGCGACGCAGGCCCTATAGTCGAAGCGAAAGGCGCCGAATCGGCGGCAGGTCAGCAAAAGAAGGTACAGCAGCTTGCGTGTCTTGGTGGTCACTTCGGACGTGCCGCTCGTCGAGGGTGGTCATCGCGTCATTGCCCGGGCGCTCGTGCAGGGACTGCGCGATCAAGGTCACCACGCCGAGGTCTTCACCACACCTCAGAACCGTTTTGGCCGGCAGGTGTCGGCCTACCTGGCGACGGCGTTGACCGACGTCGGTCTCACCGGCGACGGGCACGCTGTCGACGTCGTGATCAGCCTGCGCTATCCCTCCTACGCGGTGCGTCATCCGCGGCACGTCGTGTGGCTGAATCATCGCCTGCGCGAGTACTACGACCTGTGGGCCTCCTACCGGGCGACGCTCGGGCCGCGCGGGCGGCTCGTTCAGGGCACGCGCCGACAGATTCTGCATTTTCTCGATCGGCGTCTCCTGCGATCCGAGCGCCGGGTGTTCGCGCAGTCGGAGACGATTTGCCAGCGCCTCGATCGTTGGGGCGGCGTGCCTGCCCAGGTGCTGTACCCGCCGGCACCGCAGCGACCTTATCGCTGCGACGACTACGATGGCGCGATCCTGTCCGTTGCACGACTTCAACCGCTCAAGCGTAACGAGATCCTCATCGAGGCCGTGGCCGCCACTCCGGGCGCCCGCGCTCGTATTGCCGGCGAAGGGCCGGAGCGCGAACGCTTACAGGCCCTCGTCGAGTCGCTCGCGGTGAACGATCGGGTCGAGTTCCTCGGTCGCCTCAGCGAGGACCGCCTCGTGGCAGAGTACGCGCGCTGTTCCGCCGTTTGGTATGGCGCTCGTGCCGAGGACTATGGCCTGGTCACCCTCGAAGCCTTCAACTCGGCCAAGCCGGTCGTGACCTGCTCCGATTCCGGGGGGCCCGCGGAACTGGTGGAAGACGACGTCAGCGGCTTCGTGGTTGCGCCCACCATCGACGACGTGGCCACCGCGGTTCGCCGCCTGCAGGACCCGGAGCTCGCCGCCGAGCTTGGCCGCCAGGCACGCCAGGTGGCCGAGAAGCACAGCTGGGAACGCGCGGTGAACACCCTCCTGGAGTCCGTCTAGCCGGCTTCGCCAGGGCCTGCCGGAAAGCATCGGCTACGCGCTCGCGGCGCAGTTCTGCGCAGCAGACGCAACTCCTGGCCGTTCAGCGGCCGCTCAATGCCAGGGTGGAAACGTTTTGGATTGCTGTGGGTAATCCAGTTCCCATACGTTGGCTGAGCAAGGTTTCCCGCCCTCGACACCCACGGATCTCCCATGTCTCGACAGCCCAAGCGTGTTCTCGTGCTCGATTCACACGCAGGCCGTGGCCGCGTGCGTGCTGGGCTCGTTGGCAGCGGGTTCGATGTTGTCATGGCGTCGAGCCTCGACGAAGTGAGCGAAATTCTGCGGGGCCGCTACGAGGCGGATCTGCTGGTGCTGGGACAGGGTGACGGCGCCGCGCTACCCGAGACCATCGCGGTCGCTCGCACCGTGTGTCCGACCCTGCCGATCGTGGTGCTCACCGATGACGCCAGCGTGCAGCTGCCCGAACAGTCTGCCGTGGAACTGGTGCAGCGGGAACGGCTCGATCAAGATCTCGACGGCGCCGTCATGGCGGTGCTGAACGAAGCGGACGAGCAGGACGGCGGGTTCGTCGTTGGCTCAGATCCGATGCGCACGGTGCGCAACCTGATTCGACGAGTGGCGGACACCGACGTTCCGGTGCTCATCACCGGAGACAGCGGGGCGGGGAAGGAGGTCGTTGCGCGTGCGCTGCACCGCGACTCGGGCCGCGCCGCGATGCCGTTCGTCAAGGTCAACTGTGCGGCGCTGCCGCACCAGCTGCTCGAGTCGGAGCTCTTCGGCTATGACCGTGGCGCCTTTACGGGCGCCGAGCGCGACAAGCCGGGCAAGTTCGAGCTGGCCAACGGCGGAACGATTTTTCTCGATGAGATCGGCGAAGTTCCTGAAGGCACGCAGGCCAAGTTGCTGCAGGTGTTGCAGGACGGTTGCTACTACCGCCTTGGCGGCAACGGCGAAGTTCGCGTCGACGCCCGGGTCGTGGCTTCCACCAACGTCGATCTCGAGGCGGCTATCGCCAACGGCGGTTTCCGCAAGGACCTCTTCTACCGGCTCAACGTCGTGCGGGTGCAGGTCCCCTCGCTATGCGATCGACTCGACGAGATCCCCCTGCTCGTGGAGAGCTTTCGCGTTCGCTATGAGAACGAGTACGGCCGTCGCATTGGGCCGCTCGACGGCGAAGCGCTGGAGGTTCTCGCTCGCCACGATTGGCCGGGAAACGTCAGGGAACTCGAGAACCTCGTGCGACGCATGGTCGTGCTGCAGGACATCGACGGTCCGTTGGTCGAGTTGAAAGGCAGCACGAACGTTGCGGGTCGGCACGATGCCCTCGACGTGTTCGGCCCGGCCGGAGAGATCCCGCCGCTGAAGGACGTGTCGCGCCTCGCGGCCATGGAAGCCGAGGGCGTTGTGATTCGCCGCGCACTCGAGAAGACCGAGTGGAATCGCCGGCGCGCCGCTGAACTCCTGCAGATTAGTTACAAGGCTCTGCTCTACAAGATGCGCGACTGTGGCATCAAGGCTGCCTAAAACGATGACAGAAGCGATGGCAGAAGTTTTTCCCCATGTGGGCAAACCGTTTCCCTCCCAAGCGAAGGACACCGCTGGCTACGGCGGGGCAGGCGAGGTTCGCATCGTCCACACCCGTGCAGCAGAGGTCAGTTGCGGCCCGCAGTGGCGCGCAGACGGCGCGCGGATCGCTCCCGAGCGTGGCATGACGCTTGCACAAAGGACGGTCGCGCACAGGGCGCCGCTGAGTCTCCGACATACGGATATCGACGAGCCGGGACCGAGGACGTGGCAATGCTGAACATCAATCGACGCGCCGGCCAACGCGGACTGGTGGTACTGCTTCTGCTGGCGCTGTTGCCGCTGCAGGTAGGCGCGCAGCAGAGCAAACAGGATGACAAGAAGCGCGGCAAGCGCCCGCCCCTGCGCGTACGCGTCGTCACGGACTCGCGCGTGGGTGTACCCGTCGTTGTTGCACCGGCGCCTGACGCCGCCACGGCCGTTGTGCCGACCAGCGCCAACGTGCAGGTCGTAATCGAGAACGGCGTCGTTGCCGAGTCGTCCCAGCCCGCGGTCGAGAACTGGCTCGTGGGCGGACCGGCCCAGCCTGAATCGTGGCTGACCGAACCGGGGCACGAACCCGCGGCGGCAGCGGTCGCAGCGCCGGTGGCGGCGCCGATGGCCCCGCAGTCACGGCCGCTCCTCGGCGTGCAGCACTACATGGAATCAACCCAGGCGGAGCGCGAGACCAGCTCTTCGCCTGCAGCCCGACAAACGCCGAGCGTCGCGGTGCCGCCGCGCCCGACGGGCGCAATACCGGCTCCTGCGCCGCAACGCCCATCCACACAGCCGGACGCTACCTTGGGTACGTACCTGCTCGGTCCTGGCGACGAGATCGACGTGCACGTGTGGCGCAATCCGGATCTCAGCCGCAAGGTGCCGGTGCGGCCAGACGGACTGATTTCGCTGCCGCTGGCAGGCGAGATGCTGGTGTCTGGCAAGACGGTCGCCCAGCTCAACGCAGAGATCACCACGATTCTCGGCGAGTACGTGCAGTCACCGACGGTCACCGTGACCGTCACGCAGGTGCGCAGCATGGTGGTCTACGTAACCGGTCGGGTAGCCCGTGCGGGCACGCTGGCGCTCGAGCGTCCGATCAACGTTGTGCAAGCGATCACGATGGCCGGCGGTGTGCAGGAGTTTGCCAATCGCAACGGCGTCGTTGTGATTCGGACGGTCAACGGGAAACAGGTGCGAATTCCCTTCCGCTATGGCGACGCGGTCAAGGGCAAGGGCGATATCGCCGAATTGGTACTGCAATCGGGGGACGTGGTCTATGTGCCATGAGGTCAGGGAGTCGCGGATGACGAAGATCGGATCTACGTGCGGTCTCGCTGTTGCCGCGGCAGCAGCCCTCCTCTGGGTGGGACCCGCACAGGCACAACAAGGGCAGGACCAGGGAACCGCGAACCCATCGGGGTTCTCCCCGTCGGTCTCGCTCATGGGCACTCTTGGTAGTAACCCTCAGCGCGTTCCCGGCGACACGACACGCACGCAGTTCGTTGCGGCGACCGCCGAGCTGCCGTTTAGCCTCCGATCGCCTCGCTGGAGTCTCGCTGCTACCTACCGGCCCGATTACCAGTACTCCCGCGACGACGACACGCTCACCAGCTTCGACCATTCCGGTAGCTTTGCGCTGCGCGGGACACTGTCGCCGCGCACACGGCTGATTGTCGAGGGCGATGCGTACGTTTCCAACGAGCTGCGTGGGCTCGATGCCGCCGATGCCGTGCTGCCCCGCACGCGACAGATTCGCGGCAGCCTGGACGCCACGCTACGGCAGCAGCTGAGTGCCCGCGACACGATCTCGTTCAGCGGCGGATACTCGCAGATCAGGTTTCCCAATGGCGAGCTGATCGACAGCAATTCGACGGATGTAGGGGTTGGCTACGGGCGAGCACTGTCGCCACGCGCGACGGCGACACTGTCGGGCATCGGTCGCGTCGCGCGCTTCGACGCCGGACGTCGTTCGCGTTCGCTGAGCCTCACCGCCGGCGGCAGGTTTCGTGTCGCGCGGAACACCGGCCTCGAGTTCTCGGGCGGCGTGCTCTGGATCGAGGAGGATCTGGGCGAAGGGTGGCGGGCTGCCGAACAGCCGGGCTTCACCGCCGCGGCGGGTATCAGCCACAGCATCGACCGGGTGGGACTGCGGATCCGTGCAGAACGCGACATGGGGACCACCAGTGGTCTCGGTCGGGCGACGCTCCGCGATCGCATCGTGGGCTCCGTCGGCTGGGGCACCAACCGCTTCAGTCTGGTGGGGTTGGCGGGCTTTGCGCGCAACGCCACGCTGACCGCCACGGACGCGCCCACGCCCTCCGTGAGGACCTTGACCGCGTGCGGTAGCGGTGCCGCACGCATAAGCCCCTTTGTTGCCGTGGTCGGTACCGTGCTCTACGCGCACCAGCTCGACGAACCCCTTCTCGCGCGGCCGGGAACCGATACGTTCCGCGTCTCGCTCGGGATTCGCCTGCAGGCGAGGGGTGAGTCACTCAGTGCCGCGGGCGGTCAATTCCGTTTCGAAAGCATTACCAGGGACGCCCGTGTTACGTGCTGAAGACCTAACGCCGGCGGATCTCCTCGAGGTGATCTGGCGGCAGCGATACGCGCTCGTCGGGTTCGCCCTGGTGGGAGCCTCGCTGGCGTACGGCTATTCGCTGTTCGTGCCCGATCTGTACACCGCCGAGACGTTGGTGCTGGTCGAGGACACGGAGTTGCCGCAGAAGTATGTCCAGGCCACGAGCACCGTGAGCTTGCGGGCTCGACTCGACACGCTACGCGAACATGTTCTCAGCCGCACGCGTCTCGAGGATCTTGTGCGCGAGTATGGTCTTGCCGACCGGGGCGCTCCGCTCGAACCCGCCGTCGCCAAGGTGCGACGCCGTATCGGCATCAGTGTCATCGGGCGAGACGGATTCAGACTGTCGTTTACCGATGAAGATCCGCGTATGTCTGCCCGGGTGGCCAATGCCCTGGCGGGATTCTTCATCGCGGAAAGTGCCGATGCGCTCGAACGCCAGGTTCGCAACACGGCTACCGGTATCGAGCAACAGGCCGAAGACCTGCGGTCGCGTCTCGATGCCAAGGAGCAGGAGATCGCGCGCTTCAAGTCGGCCAATCTGGGCGCGCTCCCCGAACAGTTCAACGCCAATCTCAACAGGCTTCAGACGCTGCGGCAGGAGCTGCGGGACAACGGTGAGCTCGCAACCACGATTCGAAGTCAGCTTGCAGCCCTACCGGTCGACCCTGCTCCTAGTGCGACGGTGGTGCAGACGACGACCGCCCGAGATGCCGCCCGTCAGATCCTCGCCGCAGCACGGACGGAAGAAGCCGTTGCCAGTCGCCTCGCAAGCGAGCATCCGCTCGTGCAACTGGAAACCCGTCGGGTGCAGCGCCAAGGTTTGCTTCGTCGGTTCACCGAACGTCATCCCGACGTCCTCTGGCTGACGGCGGAGATCGCGAACCTCGAAGAGCGTGCCGCGATGGCCGGACCCTATGAAGCGGCGGTTGCCGGTGCTACCGGCGGGCCGACAACCCAGCCAGTCGGTGCGCAACGCGCGGCGCTCGAGCTAGAGGCCGGCCGGATCGAGAATGACCGTACCAGGCTGCTGGCGGATCAGTCGGAGTACCAGGACCGCGTCGACCGCGGGCCCGTCGTGGAGCAACAGCTGCGCGAACTCGAACGGGAGCGAGACGGCCTGGATACGAACTACACCGACCTGGCGAGCCGCAACCTGGAGGCGGATCTGGCCAGTGATCTGCAGACCGCGAACACGCCCTTTAGCAGCTACCGGGTTATCGACCCCGCCGTGGTGCCGAGCAATCCGACAGCACCCCTACGCATGCTCTTCCTGATCGGTGGAGCGATTGCCGGAATTGCCCTCGTGGGTGGCGCGACATTTCTGCGCGAGATGGTTCTCGAGCCGGTGAACTCGGCGTCGGAGATCGAGCGTTTCACCGATCTCAACGTGCTCGCGAGTATTCCTATTGTAAAGACGGCCCAGATCGTGCGGCGTCAGCGGCTCATCCGTGTCGGTTCGGTGGCTGCTGTGGGCAGCGTGCTGGTCGTCGTTTTTGTTCTACGCGTGATGATGCGCGGGATATAGAGGTCGAGGTGAACACGAATCCTGACACCCAACGGTTTGCGCCCGGTCCGGGCGCGGCACCGCCGGTGCCCATCGAGGAGGCGATAGCGGTAGCTGTCGATGCTCTGCTCGAGCGCCGCGGCATGCTGCATATCGCTGCCGCGGGTTCGTGTCGCGAGATTCTCCAGGCGGTTGCCGACCGGTTGCCGAACGGCTGCCGGAGTTGTTTTGCCGAGGACCCGAGAACGCCAGCGGCCGTGTGGCAGGTGCTGTTCGAGGGACCGTTGCCCGAGGGCGAAGAGCCGGGTCCGCGTTTGCGCGAGATTCTCTGGCACCGCTCCTGTGCGGGCGTTGGCACGATGCTCGGAGTCACCGAGACCGCGTCTCTGCCCGACGAGGTGCTGGCGGTTATCGAGGAACTGGCCGGCATGGAACCCATGCTCCAGATTGTCGTCGTATCCGAGGTGCCGGCCGCTCAGCGCCTCACTGAAGCGGCGGCGCGGCTCGCCATGCGGGTACGGGCTCGCATCGAGATACAGAGCGTCGCGCCGATGACCGAAGCGAGTCCCGGCGCGTCGGTCGCGGCTGTCGCCACTCCGCACCCCGAGGCTCCTGTCGAGATGACGACGCAAGAGCCCGTCGAGATCGTTGATCATGCGTCGGCCACCGCGGTGGCCGACGTGGCGCCGGTCGTGGCGCAGCTCGAGGCTGCCAGTCAGCGCGCGTTCGATCCCTTCCGCGGACACTTCGTCCACCCGTCGATCGACAACCCCAAGCTGTTGCCGGTGCTGAGTGACCCCCACGGTCTCCATGCAGAGTGGTTTCGGGTGCTTCGGCTTCGTCTCGAGGACTGGATCAAGGCACACGGCGGCGGGCCGAAAACGATCGCCATCAGCGGCCCGGAGGCCGGGGCCGGTAAGACCTTTGTCGCTGTCAATCTGGCGCTGCTTTGGGCCAACTGCACCTTCGAACGCGTTCTGCTCGTGGATGGCGACCTGCGCAGGCCGCAGTTTCACTCGCTGTTCGAGATTCCGCAGCGCCCGGGCCTGGCCGACGTTCTGGCGCGTCGCTTCCGGCCCGAGGAGTGCATCACTTTTGTGAAGGAGGTCGGTCTGCACGTCATGCCGGCGGGCCGCTCGGGCAATCCACGACAGCTGGTCAATCCAGACCGTGTGGAACGCGTGATGACGGCGCTGACCTCGGCCTACGACCTGGTGATACTCGACGGGCCACCCCTGGGGGGCATGGTCGATGCGCGATCTTTCGCGGCTACCTGTGACGGGACCTTGATGGTCGTGCGTTCGGGCAGCACGCGAATGCGGTCGCTGCAGAAGGCGATGGTGGAGCTGCCAGCTGATCGACTGATCGGTGCTGTGGTGAACGGTGCAGAAACGGGGATAGATAGTGCCTACACGCGATACCGACAAGCGGTCCGCCGCTAGTCCCGAAGCCGAGGCCGAGCGCGGACAGCCGACGGCCTCGGAACAGGTTGGGCAAGCGCCGCGCACCGCCTCGGACATCGGGCGACTGATGAAGCATTCGTCGATCTACATGATCGGCGGAATGCTCAATCGCATCGGCGTGTTCTTGCTCTTGCCGGTCTACACCTCGTATCTGACGGTGGCTGAGTACGGCACGCTCGAGCTCTTCTACGCGACCGCCTCGGTGGCTGCGGGAATCCTGTCGGCAGGGCTGGCGCACGCCACGTTGCGGTTCTACTTCGAGTATGAGGACGAGGCCGATCGGAGGCTGGTAGTCAGCACCAACCTCGTGCTTGGCACCGCGATGGGGGCCACCGGTGCCATCGTGATCGTCTTGTTCCGCGAGCAACTGGCACAAACAGTGTTTGGCTCGCCGGCGGCGGCGGCCGGCCTGGCGATCATGGCTACCACCATGGTGCTGGAGATGGCCACCCAGATCTGCCTGGCGTTCGTGCGCGCACGGGAGGAGTCGACGGTCTTCCTGGGCATCGTGCTCTCGCGCCTTGTTGTCCAGGTAGCGGTCAACACCTACATGGTGATCGGACTCGGCGCCGGCGTACAAGGCGTTCTCAGCGGCAACTGCATGGCGGTAGCGTTTGGCCTGCTGGTGGCCGGCTCGTACACGGTTCGGCGATGCGGCCTGCGCGTCGATCTCGTCAAGGCCCGTCCGATCCTCAGCTACAGCCTGCCGTTCGTGGCCAGCACGTTGGTGGGTGTGGTGGCAGCCAACGTCGACCGCCTGTTCATTCGCAAGCTGTTGAGCTTCGAGGCCCTCGGTCTCTTTGCGCTGGCGCTGAAGTTCAGCAAGTTGCCGGATCAGCTCATCGGGGAGCCGTTCAATCGGGCGTACGGCTCGTTTCGGTTCTCGGTCATGCGTCAGGAGAACGCCGCGCCGATTCAGGCACGCGTGGTGCGGCTACTCCTCACCGCGACACTGTTTGCTGCGCTCGGAATCCAGTTCTTCGCGATCGACGTCCTGCGATGGATGTCCGCTGAGTCGTTTCGTGGCGCCGCCGTCTACTTGCCGCCGCTACTACTCGCTGCCGTGCTACGCGTGGTGACCTACCCGTTGCAGACCGGCATCCTCGTGCAGCGCGAGACGCGAAAGCTCTTTCGGATCAACCTGCTGAAATCGACGCTCTACATCACCAGTAGCCTGCTCCTCATCAGAAGCATGGGGATTCTCGGTGTGTGCCTCGCCATGGCACTGACGGCACTGTTCACCATGCTGGCGACGGATCGCGTAGCACAGCGCTACTTCCCGGTTCGCTACGAGTGGGACCGCCTCGCCCGAGTCGTGCTCATCTTCCTCGGCGCGTTGTCCGTCGGCTGGCCCCTGATGGCCGTCGACTCGATCGCCGCGATGCTGGCCAAGGCGGTGGTGCTCGTCGCGTTCTGCGTGGCCCTGGGATTCTCAGCCGTGTTCGATGACGATGAACGAGCTGTGGCCCGCCACTGGATCGGTCAGAGGTTCGCCAGTCTTGCCGCCGGGCGGACGCCTGCGCGTCAGGGGAGCGCCTGATGCATCACCAGGGTCGTCGCCAGCGCGTCGCCGGAGTTCTCGGTTCCTTGAACGTCCTCGAACCCTTGGGGTCCTTGCGCGCGTTGATGCAGAGCGAGCTGCCGATTCTCGCCTACCACCGCGTGCTCGATATGGGACCCGAGGCAGATTTCCCGTTCGATCCCGAGTTGGTGAGCGCGACGCCGGCGGACTTTCGTGAGCAGATGAACTACGTCGCAGCACATTTCGACGTCGTGACGTTCCGTGATGTGCTGCGCTATATCGATGGTGAATCAACGCTTCCGTCACGCCCGATCGTAGTGACGTTTGACGACGGTTATCTGGATAACTACACCCACGCCTTTCCAGTTCTTCGCGAGCTCAACGTGCCGGCGACGATCTTCGTGTCGACCGGTTATGTCGGCGCCGAAGACACGTTCTGGTACGACCATCTCGCCTACGCGATCTACCGGGCCCCGGCCGGTACCTTCGTGCTCGGGACGACCCGCTTCGAGCTGAGCGACGTGGCGTCAAGGCGGCGGGCAACGGCCGACGCGATTCGTTTCCTGCGCGGCGTTCCCGACGCGGTGAGGCGCGCCCATCTCGTGCGGCTCGGCGAACGCCTCGACTACGCCATTCGCGACGAAGATCGTGACCTCAGCCGTCCCATGGGATGGCCGCAGATTATCGAGTTGCACGAGGCGGGAATCGAGATCGCTTCCCACACGGTGTCCCATCCCGCGTTATCGCAATGTGACGATGAGGTGCTTGCCTTCGAACTGTGGGAGTCGCGGCGCGAGCTCGAAGGCCGGCTCGGCGTGCCGGTCGAGGTCATCGCGTATCCCTTCGGCGGGCCCGGCGAGTACGACCACCGCGTCATGAGGGCGGCGGCGCGTTCCGGTTATCGACTGGCTGCCTCCTATATCAACGGCCGCAATCCTTTCGCGAGCCTCGCGGCACACGAGCTCCGACGGCTTCACGTCGAGCGCTACACAGACCTGGCGACGCTCGCGTCGATGCTGCAATTACCGCAGCTGTTCGTTGGAGCACAACGATGAACGTGCAAGGGCTCGCAACCGGGGTGCTTGTCGTGGCGATGGGCCTGCTGTCCTTTCATTTCGTGCTGTACCCGCTGCTGGTAAAGGCGCTTGCGAGACTACGCTCGCGGCCGCGCGCCGCCCAGCAGGCAACGGCGCTGCCGAAAGTCTCGTTGGTGATCGCGGCCTACAACGAGGAGCGTGTACTCGCCGCCAAGCTCGCCAACTCGCTGGCGCTCGATTACCCGGCTGAGCTACTGGAGATCATCGTCGTCTCGGATGGCTCGACGGATCGCACCCACGAAATCGCCAGCGACTTCGCCGATCGAGGTGTCGTGGCGCTGCACGATCCGCCCCGCAACGGCAAGTCCGCGGCTCTCAACCGAGCGGTCGCCGCGGCGGCCGGCGAAATCGTGCTGTTCTCGGACGCCAACAACGATTTCAATGCCGGCGCGTTACGAACCATGGTTCGACACTTCGCCGACGAAGAGGTGGGTGGCGTTTGTGGACGCAAGTCGATCGTCGCGGCGGCCGACCGACAGGCCAGCGAAGGCGACGGTTTGTACTGGCGCTACGAGGCCGCTATCAAGAAGGCCGAAAGTGACCTCGGGATCATGACCACCGCGGATGGCGAGATCTTCGCGATTCGCCGCGCTCTGTGGCACCCGATTCCCGCCGAGGTGATCAACGACGATGCCGAGATTACCTTCGCGATGGTTCGCGACGGGTACCGCATCGTCTACGAACCCGACGCAGTATCGAGCGAACTCGCCTCGGCCCAGCTTGAAGAGGACTTTCGCGTCAAGGTGCGCATGATCGCGGGGGGCTTCCAGACGGTGCAGCGTCACTGGCGACAATTGCTGCCGCCGCGTAGTGCCTTCGCCTGGGCCTTTCTCTCGCACAAGCTTCTACGCTGGTTGATTCCGTTGCTGCTGGTGGCGTTCTTGTTCTCCTCGATGGTGTTGGCGGCATCGCCGCTCGGGGCGCTGCTGCTCGCCGGGCAGGTGCTCTTCTACGGTGTCGCGTTACTGGGCTGGCACGCGGGACGTCGGCACGACCTGCCCGTTTGGCAGTACGTGCCGCTCTACTTCAGCCTCATGAACGTCGCGGCGATTCTCGGCCTGCGACGGTTTCTCGCCGGGGACGGCGTCACGACCATCTGGCAGAAGGCATCCCGATGACGGGGCGCAACGTTCATCTGTGGCTGCCAGGCTGGTTGCAGCACGAGCTGCAACGCTCACGGCGCCATGCCGGCGTGAGGCATCTGTATTTCTGCCTGGCGGACCACTACGAGCCCTACTGGGGAGGCGTCGGCAAGGAGACCGCCCGCACCATCGTGCGCGACTGGGCCAGCCGTTATCCCGAGATCGCCGCCGGACACTGCGACTCCGAGGGATCGGCGCCGCAGCACACGTATTTCTACCCCGAGGAGGAATACGATCCGCGGGTGCTCGATCTGCTGGGCGATCTGTCGCGCCGGGGCTTCGGCGATGTGGAGGTGCACCTGCACCACGACAACGACACGGCCGCGGCGCTGACCGAAAAGCTCACCAGCTTTACCGAGGTCTTGCATCGTCAGCACGGGCTGTTGCGCCGCGACCCGCGCACCGGGCAGCTGCGCTACGCCTTTATCCATGGCAACTGGGCGCTCGACAATTCACATCCGGAAGGACGGTGGTGCGGCGTTGATAACGAGTTGCAGGTGCTGCTCGATACTGGCTGCCGGGTCGATATGACGATGCCGTCGGCGCCGCACGGCACCCAGACGCGCACCGTCAACTCCATCTATTTCGCGCGAGGCCAGAACGGCGTCTCCAAGGGGCACGACACGGGTCGCCGCGCCAAGGTCGGAGAATGGCGCCGGGCCGACGAATTACTGATGATTCAGGGGCCGCTGACGCTCGACTGGGGCCGCCGCAAGGCCGGCGTTCTGCCACGAATCGAGAACGGCGAGCTCTCGGCCGACAACCCGCCACGGGCTCCGCGAGCACGGCTGTGGGCGGATTGCGGCATCAGCGTAGAGGGCGCCGAGGAGCATGTCTTCGTCAAGGTGCATACCCACGGAGCTCAGCCGCGGGCCATGCAGACATTGCTCGATGGTGGCTTACAGGTCTTGTGGGGTGCGCTCGAGCGGGAGTTTCGTGACAACGACGACTGGCAACTCCACTACGTGACCGCCTGGCAGATGTACGAGACGGTCCGTGAACTGGCACTCGGGCAGAAGCCCGCCGAGGTGGCTGCCTGATGCGAATCATGCACGTCATCGAGTCGCTCGAGCACGGTGGCGCCGAGGCTGTGGTTGTCGACCTTGCCGCCGCCTGTAGCCAGGACCACGAGGTCACGATTTGCTGCGTGAAGCAGTGTGGCGGCCTGGCAGACCGACTCGATGCGAATGTGGGACTGATCTGTCTTGATCGCGGCGAAGGGAACGATTTCACTTTGCCGTGGCGGATCGCTCGGGAGGCGCGCAGGCGAGGTATCGAAGTGTTGCACTCGCACTCGTGGGGAGTGTTCCTGGAGACCGTTGCTGCTGCGTGGCTGAGCGGCGTTCGTGTCGTGCACACCGTTCACGGTCCGTACCTGCGACATGGCAGTAGCCGCCGACAGCGGATGCGCGCTCGGTTGCGCCGGGCCCTTGAACGACTCGCAGCTCGTCGTGTCGACGGTATCGCTTGCGTGGCGGCGACCGTTCGGGAGTTCGTGGTGGACGAAATGCGACTGCCCACGCGCGTATCGGTGATTCACAACGGCATTCCCGACTATGTGGCCTCGCCAAGTACGCCGGCGAACGACGCGCGCCGCTTGATCTCGGTTGGGCGGCTCGCTTCCGTGAAGGCCTACGACGTGATGCTGCGGGCGTTCGCGCAGGTCAGTCACAACCGACCATGCGTGCGGCTCACTCTGGTCGGAGATGGTCCCGAGCGCGAAAACCTCGAGCGGCTGGCGGAGCGCCTCTGTATCGGGTCGACCGTCGACTTCGTGGGATTTCGCGACGATGTTGCTGACTTGCTGGCACAACAGGACCTGTTTGTCTTGTCCTCACAGCACGAGGGCATCTCGATCGCCATTCTCGAAGCCATGCGCGCCGGCCTGCCGGTGGTTGCGACCCACGTGGGCGGCGTCCCCGACACGGTTGTCGACGGTGTGACGGGTGTATTGGTGCCGCCTGACGACGCTCAGGCGCTGGCGGCAGCTATCGATCAATTGCTGGAGACACCGTGCAGTCTGCGTGCCATTGGAGCGGCGGGCCGGTCCGTGCAGCAGCGCCACTTCTCGCTCCAGCGCATGCGCGATCAGTATCTTGGACTCTACGGGGTCGAGACCTCGAGGTCCGACGCCACGGACCTCGGGGCCAAGGCGGAGAACGCTCCCCTCAGGATTCTCTATCACCATCGAACGCAGGGGCGCGGCGCCGAGGGCGTGCACATCGCCAGTATCGTGCGGGCGCTGGAGTCCATGGGACACCATGTCACGGTCCTTGGCCCACCGGGGGTGAACGCAATGGCCACGGCGGGAGCCGCGCCGGTGGACAAGTCGGCGGTGCGTACCCGCGGTGCGAGTTCGTTATGGAAGCTGATCAGCCGGCACGCCCCGGGCTGGTTGTTCGAGTTCGCCGAGATCGGCTACAACGTGCTCGCCTGGTGGCGGCTACGGCAAGCGTGGCGGCGTGGTGAATACGACCTGATCTACGAACGCTACGCGTTCTGCCTGGTCGCCGGAGCGCGTTTCGCGTCGCGTCGCGGAGTGCCGTTTGTGCTCGAGGCCAACGAGGTCAACGGCCTCGACGAACGAGCCCGGCCGCAAGCCATGCCGCAGCTTTGCGACCGCTTCGAGGCCGATCTGTTCGCACGTTGCACCGGCATTCTCACCGTGTCCTCTTACCTTCGTCGCCGCGTTCTGCGACGGGGTGTTCATCCGCAGCGGGTGCGCGTTGTGCCCAATGCGATCGATCCAGCGATGCTGCGGCCGATCTCCCAGCGTCAGTCCGTTGAGCGCGAAGCCCGGCGGGAGGGTCTCCGTCAACGCTACGCCCTAGCCGGCAAGACGGTCATAGGATTTGCCGGCTGGTTCGATCATTGGGACCGCCTCGATCTCCTACTCGAGGCAGTGCAACGGCTGAGTCCGCAGCACCCCAATTTGATCGCCATGTTGATCGGCGACGGGCCGATGACCCCTGAACTGGCCGAGCATGCGCGGGCTCTCGGGGTGGACGGCCGGGTGATCTTCACCGGCGCCGTGCCGCGGGCTGAGATGGACGATCATCTCGCGCTACTCGACGTAGCGGTGCTGCCGCATTCAAACCGCTTCGGTTCGCCGGTGGTGCTTTTCGAGTTCATGGCCCAAGGCCTTCCGGTTGTCGCTCCACGGCTCGATCCCATCACCGACGTTCTGAGCGACGGTGTTACCGGCGTGTTGTTCGAGCCGCTCGATGTGGACGAGATGGTCGAAGCCATTGGTGCGGTGCTGGAGTCGGGCGAACTGCGCCGGCGTTTGAGCGAGACGGCCCGGTATCGAGTTGCCACGGAACATACCTGGGAGCGCAACGCAGCAGCCCTGCTCGCGGCGGGTGGATTCGAGCCGGCCTTGCCGCCGGAAGAGCGGCGTCTTGCGAGCTGAACGAACGCCAAGCCGCAACCGCAGGGGCGCGATGGTGGTGCTGCTGGCAGCGCTTGTCGCAGCGACGGCCGGCGGCCCCGCGAGATCGGAACCGCGGCAAACCTGCGCCGACGAGCGCGTTCATTGTGTGGGCGATGCCGACAGCTTCGAGTACCAGGACATTCAACATGCCGTGGACGCCGCGGGGCCCGGGCATGTCGTCTGGGTCGAGGCGGGCGAGTATCCCGGTTTTCGTGTTCGCCGCGGTGGGAGCCGGGAGCGACCGTTGCAGATCGCGGCAGCCGTCGGCGTGGTGATCGTCGGCCCCGAGCCTTTCAGCCAGGAGAGTATCTACCTGGAGAACGTCTCGTGGGTCGTGCTCGAGGGGTTTACCGTCCAGCGTGATGGCGCTCCGGGGATCGGCATCGGCGCCCACGACGCCCGTCCGCACGCACCGATGCGAGGCCTGGTAATCCGCAACAATGTCGTGCGCGACTCGGGCAGCACCAACATCTACCTGTCGCAAGCAGCCGAGTCGGTGATCGAGGGTAATGTCGCCTCCGGTTCGGTACAGAGCCACGGCATTTACCTGGCGAATGCCGGCTCCGATGACACCATCGTGCGGGGCAACAATTGCTACGGCAATGCCAAGAACGGCATCCACTTCAACGGCGATCTGGCATCTACCGGCGATGGCCTGCAGAGGGGACTCACCATCGAGGCCAACATTCTGCACGGCAACCGGGCGAATGGTCTGAATCTCGACGGGGTGCAAGCGAGCCGTGTTAGCAACAACCTGGTCTTCGGCAACGGGCGCCATGCCCTGCGGGCCTACGCGATCGACGGCGCCGCCGGGCCCGTGGCTCTGACGCTCGTCAACAACACCTTCGTCGGCAACGGCGGCTGGGCCGTCAAGCTGAGCGAGGACGGCGGCGGCCACACGTTCTTCAACAACATCCTCTTGTCGACAGCAGGCAGCATTGTCGTTGGCAACCCCGAGTTCACCAGCGATCACAACCTGGTGTCGGGTCCGTTCTCGTCCGATACCGAACGGAACCTCCTGTCGCTCGACGAGTGGCGGTCACTGGGCTTCGACCAGTCGTCGCTGTCGGAGGCAAGCAACGGTCTGTTCGTCGGTGTTGCGGAGAACGACTATCGGCTCGCGGATCGGTCGCCCGCCGCGCTCGCCGGCGTGACCACCTTCAACAGGGTCGACGCGCCGCAACTCGATCTGACCGGCGCGCCGCGATCGGGCCCACGCCTGGCGCTGGGCGCGTTCGTTGCCGGCCAAGACGCCGCGGTGCGCGGTCGCTAGCGGGGCCCCCTCCGGGGCACGGCCGTCGTTGGCCCCGCGATCTTCGCGCGGGTGGCTTTGGGCTTCGGACTGACGGGCACAGCGGGCAAAATTGACGGTGGAAGTGTGTGTCGTTCGGAACCAGAGGAAATGCCGCGTGCGGCGATCTTTCGGTCGTAATCGTTTGCTCGTTCTGACGCTGACGGGGCTAGCCCTGTCAGCGTCCGAAGGCCCGGCCATGGGCGCGGGCGAGGTGATACGTTGCGGCCGCGCAGATACGCTGTGCGTCGATGTCGACGCTGGCGACCAGCAGGAATTTCGCACCATCCAGGCTGCCGTGAAGCGTGCCCGTGCGGGGGACACCGTCGTCGTGTTTCCCGGGGACTACGCGGGATTCCGCGTCACCCGATCGGGCACCGCCAAGCGGCGCATCGTGATCGTTGGTCGCCCCGGGGCGCGCATCACCAGTCCGGAGTCTGGTGGCGACGAAGGTATTCACCTGCGACGCGCCAGTTTCGTGACGGTGCGTGGCTTCGAGGTGCTGGCGCAGGGCATGCGTCGCGGAATCGCCGCGCGGGATGCTCGCGCCAACAAACCGGCGCGGGGCATTGAAATCCTCGACAACGTGGTCATCGGGGCCGAGTCGACGAACATCTATCTGTCGCACGTGGCCGAAGCACTCGTAGCCGACAACGTCGCGCGCGACTCTCGAGGCAGCCACGGCATCTACCTGGCAAACGCCGGCTCGGATGATACCGAGCTACGCAACAACACCTGCTATGGCAACGCCAAGAACGGCATCCATTTCAACGGCGATGCGCGCCTTGGCGGTGACGGCGTACACACCGGGCTCGTCGTCGATGGCAATCTGCTGTTCGACAACGCCGCCAACGGTCTGGATGCCGATGGCGTGCGCGATAGTTCCTTCATCAACAACGTCGTCCACAACAACGGCCGCCACGGGCTGCGCGGGTTCGCGATCGACGCCGCGGCTGGCCCGGCCAACCTGGTAATCGCGAACAATACGTTCGCCGACAATCGAGGTTGGGCAGTCAAACTGACCCAAGACGACGGTGGTCACACTGTCTTCAACAACATCCTGTTGTCGAAAACCGGAAGCCTGGCGGTCGAAGGGGATCTCGCTGCCGACTACAACGTCGGTACACGCTACTCGCTGGATGGCGAGAGCACGGTCACTAGTTTGGCTGGGTGGCGTGCGGCGGGGCACGGGATGCACTCGTTCCAGGCCACACGCAACAAGCTGTTCACCAAGGCGAAGAAGAAGGACTTCACCCTGAAGACAAGTTCGCCCGCCGTGGATGCCGGGATCGATCGGCTTGCCGGGACTCCGGCACCTCGGCGAGCGGTCGATGGGGTTCGCCGCCCGCAGGGCTCCGCCGAGGACATCGGCGCCTACGAGCGTGTCGTCGCGCGCCTGGGGGTGCGACGGTGAACCTCTATCAGGACGTCCTTTTCCGTGGATTCGATCTGCTACGCGGTCGGCACAACGTTGCCAGGCTGAAGTTCTTGCGGCGCTCGCAGTACTGGACTCCCGAGCGGCTGCAAGCGTGGCAACTGCAGCGACTGAACGAGCTGCTGGAACGGGCGACGAGTTCATCGCCGTTCCATCAAGAGCGCTTGGGCGGGCTGCAGCTGCCATTACGCAGTCTCGACGAGCTGCGCGTGCTTCCCATCCTGACCGGCACCGAGATTCGCGAGCATCGCGAGTGCATCAAGACGGTGGGACTGTCACCTTCGCGCTATGTGTGGGCCCGCACCGGAGGGTCTACCGGCGAACCCACGCATTACTACTGGGACAAGCGCGGGCAGGACTGGAATCGCGGCAGCGTGTACCGCTCGGCTGAGTGGG
>JAJCXS010000087.1 GCA_029263335.1 Acidobacteriota bacterium
GCCCCCTGACGCCGCCGCACCCCGATGTGGCGATCCGGACAACTCTTTCCGAGAGACCCCGCCATGAAATTACGATTTGTCGTTGCTTGCGTTGCCCTGCTGGCAATCGCCGCGAACCCTGTTGTTGCCCAGGAGTCCGCCGACCCGGACCTCACGCTGTTCTTCGAGGCCGCTTCGGCCGACAAGGATGTCGCCGACGCTGCGCTCGAGCAGATCGGCGCTAACTGGAAAGACGGCTACGCGATCATGTTGATCGACTGGCTGCGCTTTCTCAGCCGGGGTCAGGGCGTTAACACTGGCGGCATGATCGCGGCGAGTGGTCAGGCGACGACTTCCGATCCGTCGCAGGAGCGCGACATTCCGACGGGGACAGGCCCGTTGGAGGGTCGCAATCGCTTTGGCAACCGTCGCAACCCACGTGTGCAGGCGCGCGAACGCCTGGTCGGGAATCTCGAGAAGTTCACCGGGCAGAGCTTCGGCGACGATCTCGACGCGTGGCGCGAGTGGGCCCGTGCATTGCCCTACGATCCGCACGCCGGGCTCGGCGCATTCAAGGCCAACTTCTACGCCCAGATCGACCCCACGTTCCGTAATTTCTTCCAAGGCACAGCTCGGGTGCGCCTCGACGCGATCGATTGGGGCGGAGTCAAGGCGTCCGGGATTCCCGCGCTGGACCATCCCAAGACCGTTGACGCCGACAAGGCAGGTTACCTGAACGATTCGGACGTCGTGTTCGGGTTCTTTCGCAATGGCGAAGCGCGAGCATACCCGCAGCGCATTCTGGCCTGGCACGAGCTCGCCTGGGACAAGGTGGGAGGCGAGGAGATCACACTCGTGTACTGCACGCTGTGTGGCACCGTCATTCCGTACAGCAGCACGGTCGTCAGTCGACAGGTGAAGTTCGATACCTCGGGTTGGCTGTACCAGTCGAACAAGCTCCTGTTCGATGAGATCTCGTTCACGCTGTGGTCGAGCCTTACCGGCGAGCCCGTGGTGGGTCGCATGGCAGGCAGCGGCGTACGGTTGACCTCCATGCCCGTTGTCACCACGACCTGGGGTGAATGGCGCAGCTTGCACCCGCAGACGACGGTGTTGTCGCTCGAAACGGGCCACGAGCGCGACTACGACGAAGGCGCTGCCTATGCCGACTACTTCGGCTCCGACGAGCTCATGTTCGTCGTTTCAGATCGCGATGCTCGTTTGAAGAACAAAGACGAGGTTCTCGCGATTCGATTCCCGCGTCGGAACGGGGAAGGCGACGATGCGCTGGCTATCTCGGCCGACTTTCTAGTGCAGAACCGATTGTTTCAGACCGAGTTCAGCGGCCGGCAGTTGCTGGTCTTGACGAGTCCCGACGGCGCCAACCGCGTATACGCTGCGCCCGGCGTGACGTTCGTCGAACGTGTCGGGGAGAATCAGGTACGGGACAGCACGGGTCGCACCTGGGTAGCCGACGAGGACGCGATCGTGCCTACCGACAATCCTGGCGATGCTCTGCCAAGATTGGCGGCGTTCCGTGCCTTCTGGTTCGGTTGGTACGCGCAGTATCCAGAGACTCAGCTGATCACGAACTAGGTCGCGTCGGTCTGACGACCGAACATCGGACGAGAACGGGCAGTCCTGCACTTTGCAGGGCTGCCCTTCTTTTGTCCGCCGCTTCCATGAGTGAGATCGCCAGACGAGTTTCTCGGCGAGATTCCTGACGCAGAAGTCACCCCTGTTCGCGGGTGAGATGGAATCGTTCAATTCAATTATTTGAATAGAATCGGGTTCTTAAACCAAGAATCTGGTCTGAAATCCTCTAAATATGGAACCGTTGACATAGCGTTGACATAAGTTTGTGCGAAGCCAGGAGCCCGTTTCACAGGCTCGCAGCCAGTCGTGTCGTGGGTGTGAGTCGTTTGGGCACGCAATTTGCACTGGGTACTGTCCGGCGTACGTCTCGCCATGATCCCCGTCCACGCTGGCCTTTTTCGGGGTCAGGTCAGCGCGGCAGTCCCCGGCTGACCCCGACGTAGCAAATGCCTATAGGAGGGCAAATGCAGATCCTCAAGCGCTCGCTGATTGCGAGCCTCATCATGGTCATGTTTGTTGCCGCCCCGGTTTGGGCGCAGGAAACTGGCTCGATCACGGGTACCGTTACGGACCCGGATGGCGCGGCCCTGCCGGGCGTATCTGTCACCATCGCGGGCAACCAGGTCCCGACGGCGACGGTCTTTACCCAGGCGAACGGTGTCTACCGTTTCCCCGTGCTGCCTCCCTCGAATGACTACTCGGTCACCTTCGGTCTGGAAGGTTTCAAGACGGTCATCCAGGAAGGTCTGCCGGTTCGTGTTGGCGGCAACACGCAGATCAACGTAGCGATGGAACTGTCGACGGTTGAAGAGACCGTCACGGTTACCGGCTCCAGCCCCATCGTCGACGTCAAGAACACCAGCCTCGGTCAGAACATGACCGAGGAGTACATGCAGTCGATTCCGTCTGCCCGCGATCCGTGGGTCATGATGGAGCACACGGCCGGCATGCAGGTGGA
>JAJCXS010000088.1 GCA_029263335.1 Acidobacteriota bacterium
GCGAAGTCGCCGAAGATCTCGTACCGGTTCCGTCCACGAGTGGCGACGAAGTGGAGCTGGATCTCGCCGAAGCGGCTACCGAACAGCCCGTCGTTTCCTTGTGGCCCGACGGTGTAATAGGTCCAGGTCTTGACCGCACCCCGGCCGCCGGATCCACCCGACACGTGGTCGGGCCGCCCCAGAACGATATGCATGAGGCCGCGATCGGATTTCCAGCCGCGTGGGTACTCGTGGTAGCGCTTGTTGGCATTGGCCACCCGTTCGTAGAATTCGGTCTGGAACGGGTTCTTGCGGTCGCGCAGATCGTGGTCCCGGCGTTCCCAAAAGCGACGGATGAACCGGGCACGCTCGGTGTTCGTGGTGAGGGCCTTGAAGGCGTCTTTCTCCTCGTCGAGCGCGATGTACTGAACGGGACCTTCGAGCCATTCCTCGGCCTGGCTCTCGTGGTACTCGAGGGCTTCCGCGCCAGTCCTCGGAAACTGCGGTGAGGACGCCGCCCGCGCCGTGACCGGCAGCACCACTGCCAGGGCCAACGCGAGGCCGATCGTAGGTCGCTTGCGCATGATGTTCCCCCTGCCACCAGACGGTGGCGCTGAAGATAGACAGCCAGACCGGGCTACCGGCTGCCGGTCGGCTCGGTGACGGGCCCTGTACCTATTACTTGGCTGATTGACGGTGGCTGGTCTCAGGGGCATGTGCTGACGAGTAAGCGAGATCGCAGCAACACCCAGGCGATGACTAGACGAGGTCCAGACCGACGCTCGTGAGCCGCTCGAAGTGGCGCACGTCGCACGTCGCGAGTTGGGCTCCGGCGCGGATGGCGGTGGCGCCGATCATGCAGTCGAGTTGCGTGTTTCGTCGCCGGCCGCTCGAGTTGAAGAGTCGGGCCGACAGTGCTGCAGTGTGCCGATCCAGCGGTACGATCTCCGGCACCAGCCGCTGGGCAAGCCCGATGACGGATTCGCTCACGGGCCCACAGAGAAACTCGGTCCAAGCGACGGCGCTCATGGCGATGGGAGTCCCCTCGGAGCGCCATCGCAGGAGCAGCGCTGCCTCGCGGGAGCGGGGTAGCCCGGCGGCGATCAGGAAGTTCGTGTCCAGGTGAATCAAGACCGCCCCCCGCGCCCGGCGTCGCGTTCCGCTCGGATCTCCGCGATCCACTCCGCCGCGCTCTCGGGCGAGAGCGCCAGTTCCTGCTGAAATGCCTCCAGCGCTGCCGCGGGATCTGCCGCCTCTTCCACGGCTCGCTCCGCGGCCAGGCGGATAGCGCGACGGATAGCCTCCGACTTCGACGTGCCCTGTCGGTCGGCCAGGTCGTTGAGCAAACGCACGGTCTCGGCGTCCAGAGCGTAGGTGGCGCGGATCACTTTCGATGTCATGGAATTTAGTATGGCCATACTTTCTTCCCGATGCAAGACCCGCACGTGTGGCGGCGCCGGAGGCGATGGCGCCCCGGTCTTAGGCTCCGGCGGTTCGGCATGGTGCGATGGCCACGCGGAGCCTCTTTCCTGGCCGAGACTTCGACGCTAGCGATGCACCTGGTCGCCTACCAGGTCGAGCCCGAGGGTCTTGCCCTTGTCGACCGCCGGCACGCCCTGTTCCAGCCACACGGGAGCGGGTGCACCCTTCAGATAGTGGTCGAAGAACTGCTGCATGCGGATGTTCCAGTCGACCTTGTTGGCGTAGGTCGTCGGCCAGTGCGGCTCGCCGTTGTAGTTGATCAGCCAGGCTGGACGGCCGAGGCGTCGCAGTGCCACGAACATCTCGATGCCCTGCTCCCACGGCACCGCGCCGTCGTGGTCGTTGTGCATCATCATCAGCGGGGTGTTGACCTTGTCAGCCCAGAATACCGGCGAGTTCTCGATGTAGCGCAGCGGCGACTCCCAGAGCGAGCCACCGAGGCGGCTCTGAGTCTTCTCGTACTGGAACATGCGGCTCATTCCCGAGCCCCAGCGGATGCCGCCGTAGGCCGAGGTCATGTTCGACACCGGGGCGCCGCCTGCTGCGGCCTTGAAGATGTCCGTCTTGGTCACCAGATAGGCAATCTGATAGCCGCCCCAGGAATGCCCCTGGGTGCCGATGTTGTCCGCGTCCACATAACCCTTGGCGATCATGTGCAGGACGCCGGACAGCACATCCTCGAGTGCGCTCTCGCCGGGATAGCCCACCTGGTAGGTGATGTCCGGCGTGAACACGACGTAACCGCGTGAGGCGTACCAGGTCTGACGGATCACCGACCGATGCGGCGTCGGGGGGTGGTGCTGATGCAGGTTGTTGGCGTTGCGCTCGTAGAAGGTCACCATCATCGGATACTGCTTGGACGGGTCGAAGTTCTCCGGCTTGTGGATCAGCCCCTCGAGGATCTCGCCGTCGAGCGAGCGCCAGGTGGTCATCTCGGAGGTGGCCCAGTTGTATTGGTCCTGCTGCGGGTTCGCGTCGCTGACCTGCTGCGAGTCGCTGAAGTCAATGCCGGTGACCCAGAGGTTGGGGAATTCCTCCACGTCCTGACGCGTGTACAGGAGGACATCGGCGTCTTCCGCCTTGCGCGGGCGGCCGAAACGCTTGGCTTCGCGCACCAATTGTTGCGGCGGCAGTGTGCCGAAAGCGTCAACGTTCCAGAATCCGGCCTCCTTGCTCTCCTCGTGCAGGCCCGACAGAAGCATGGAGCCGTTGTTGGCCCACACCGCTTCGGGGTCGAGCTCGATGTAGCGGAGGCGCAACTCCTGATCGCGGCCGTGGCCCGAGGTGATCTCGCGTGGAGCACGCACTCCGGCAGGGTCGACAGCCCAGATGTCGTAACGGTCGTAGAGCATGGCCTCTACGGGTGCGCCCTCGGCGCGGTGCTCCGCGGGCACCTGTAGCCAGCCACCGAAGCCGTACGGCATGGGCTCGTAGGCCCAGTCGTGATCCTCGTTGTGGACGGCGTGACGGATTACCGCCGTCAGGTTGCTCGTGTTGCCCCAGCGGCCAGCGTCGTTACGGGAGAGTTCGCGGCCGATCCAGGCCAGCGCGTCATCGTCCCACCAGACAGCCCAGCCGCCGTCGGGGGAGGTATTGAAGTCACCCGCATAGCGCTCGGCCAGGACGGCGCGTTCACCGTTGCGCACGTCCACCAGAACGTGGTCGGACGAAAAGGGAAACTCCCATGAGATCTCCTTGCGGTAGGGGAGGTCGGAGTTGCCATAGGCGTAGTCGCCGTCGCCGTCGTTGAACAGTTCAACGTCGGGCAGCTCGAGGTGGGCCAGCTGGACGACGCGATCGCCGTCGTCCAGATGAGCCACCGCCAGGTAGGTGCGCTTCCTCTCTTGCTCGGCCTGGAGCAGCTGCATCGGCTGTAGCAGCGGGTCACGCCAGTTCCAGATGTCGACGACGACCTTCTCCTCGTCGAGCATCGGTTCTTCCTCCGGGTCCGGCTGAGGCCGGGGTGCGGTGCCGAAGAACAGACGGCTGCCGCCCTTGGAGAAGTGCGGCGTGGTGTTGTCGCTCACCCACCATCCCTCGGCCAGCCCGGCCGTCCCCTCGTGTGCCACGACCTCTGCCGGGCCGCTGGTATTGCCCGCGTAGAGCACGAGCGCGGGCTGTTCCTGCTCGTAGGTCTCGCGGTCGGACAAGAAGGCGACTTGGCCACCGGTTTCGGAGACGGCCAGGTCGGAGTAGTGACCGGGGCCGTCCGAGAGCGTGACGGTGTCGTCAGCGATCGCGTCGGCGATCGGCACGACGAAGGCGCCATCGGCGGAATCGTCGCTGGTGGCGGTGAGGAAGGCCAACGCGCTGCCGTCCGCCCCGAAGCCGTACTCGACGACGTTGTCGTAGCGGTGTTCAGCGCCGGTTGCGAGGAGACGCAGGACCAGCGTGGTGCCACCCTTCTTGGGCTCCTTCTCGTTTTCGGTCTCTCCCTCGGGAGCTTCGGCGGCTTCCTCCGTGAGCTCTTCCTTGCCGGGCTCCTCTTCCGCGGGCGTGGGCGCAGCGTCGGCGGCCTCGTCCTCGACAGGCACCTCTTTCTCCGCAAGGTAGGCGACCCATCCGCCCTGGTCTGCCGGCAGCCTGAACGACTTGACGCGCTCGACGATCGTCTGCGCCCCGCTGGCCAAATCAACGATCACCAAGCTCGCTTTGGGCTGTTCCTCAGGCTTTTTCTTGTCGAGTTTGGCCTGCCGTGCTGCGTCCTGCGCGGGCCGGATCATCGCCACGATGTGGTCCACCGCGGCGCTGAACTCCGCCTGGGAGCCGCGAGGTACGCGGTATTCGCGGCCGTCGGCGACGTTGCGGATGACGAGCTCGGGGTCGCCGTCCTGAAGGGTGAGCGAGTACATGATCCAGCGGCCATCGCGCGAGATCGCCTCGTCGTCCACACCTTTCCATATCTCGTAGGCCTCGTGGCCGAGGGGTTGTTTCTGTTGGGCGGCGGCCGTTGGGGCGAGCACCAGCAGCGTCACGGCGAGAACGACGGCGAGACGGGACAGCCTGAGCATTATCGACTCCGGGCGCTGGGCGCCGGCAGATGGCAAAAAAAGATGGCTTCGAGTTGAAAAGCGCGGCGCGGACTGCGCCGCGGGCAGTTTCCCACCGTCGCCAGCCGGCTTCCACCTGACCTACCGAACGGCCAGCCGGGTATCGCCCGACGTGATAGAAAGACACTGCCTTTCGAGCCGGTGTCGAGGTACACCACTGGATCAAGCTTGTTCGCGCGCTGCGGGTACTCTCTACGGCCGCGAACCCAACATACAGGACGACCATCATGGGTTCGTTCGTCGACGAAATTCTCAACGACGTCAAAGCCAAGAATCCCGCCGAGCCTGAGTTTCACCAGGCGGTAGAGGAGGTCGTGGAGTCTCTCGAGCTCGTGCTTGACCGACGCCCCGAGTTCCGCAGCTACAAGATCATCGAGCGCATGGTCGAGCCCGAGCGGGTGATCCTGTTCCGTGTGCCCTGGGTAGACGATGCGGGCACCGTGCAGGTCAACCGAGGCTTCCGCATCGAGATGAACAGCGCCATAGGCCCCTACAAGGGTGGACTGCGCTTCCATGCTTCGGTGAACCTCGGCATCCTCAAGTTCCTCGCCTTTGAGCAGGTCTTCAAGAACGCTCTTACGACGCTGCCCATGGGCGGCGGCAAGGGTGGCTCGGACTTTGATCCGAAGGGCAAGAGCGACAACGAAGTGATGCGCTTCTGCCAGAGCTTCATGAGCGAGCTCTTCCGTCACATCGGGCCCAACACCGACGTGCCCGCGGGCGACATCGGTGTCGGCGGCCGCGAGATTGGCTACTTGTTCGGCCAGTACAAGCGGCTTCGCAACGAGTTCACCGGGGTCCTGACCGGCAAGGGCCTCGACTGGGGCGGCTCCCTGATTCGTCCGGAGGCGACCGGCTACGGTTCGGTCTACTTCGCGGCTGAAATGGCCTCCACGCGCGGAGAGACACTCGAGGGCAAGACCTGTCTCGTGTCGGGCTCCGGCAACGTGGCCCAGTACACGGCCGAGAAGATCCTCGATCTGGGCGGCAAGGTCGTTACCATGTCCGACTCGGGCGGCTACATCTACGACGAAGAGGGCATCGATCGCGACAAGCTGGCGTTCGTGATGGACCTCAAGAACGCGCGCCGTGGCCGCATCAAGGAGTACGTCGAGAAGTACCCGAATGCGGTGTATGCGGCATCCGATCGCGACGGCGACCACAATGCGCTCTGGGCGCATGCGGCCGACTGTGCGTTCCCGAGCGCGACGCAGAACGAGATCAACGGCAAGGACGCCGCCAACCTGCTGGCGAACGGCGTCTGGCTGGTTAGCGAGGGCGCCAACATGCCGACCAATCTCGACGGCGTGGAGCAGTTCGTCGACGCCGGCATCCTGTACGGCCCGGGCAAGGCGGCCAACGCCGGTGGCGTGGCCACTTCGGGTCTGGAGATGTCGCAGAACAGCATGCGGCTGAACTGGACGCGCGAGGAAGTCGATCAGAAACTCCACGGCATCATGAAGTCGATCCACACCGCGTGTGTGGCGACGGCCGACCAGTACGGTACGCCCGGCAACTACGTCAACGGCGCCAACATCGCCGGTTTCGTGAAGATCGCCGACGCGATGCTCGATCAGGGAGTCGTCTGATCAGGGGCGGCTAGTTGATGTACGAGATCTTCGGCAGCAAGCCGCACGGCAAGGAACGCGCGGGCTTCCACGACCTGATGGAGTGGAAGGTCGGAAGGGTGCTGCTGGTTTCGAGTCTCTATGACTCGTTCATGATCTCGGAAGACAGCCTGGCCGATGAACTCGTCCGCGGCGAGTTCCTCGGCGTTGAGCTGTCCACCATTCCCGCGTTGCATAGGGTCTCTACGGGCGCTGAAGCGATCGCGGCGATGAAGTCCGCCACCTCGTACGATTTCGTGATCACCTCGCCCCAGGTGGGCGACATGCATGCGGGCGCCTTGACCCGAGAGCTGCGGTCCGCCGGCATCGAGGTGCCGGTGATCCTGCTGGCGTATCACGCCTACGAGCTACAGGACTACATCAAGCACTACGGTCTGAAGGATATCGACCGCGCGTTCCTGTACCAGGGCGATAACCAGTTGCTGCTGGCCATCGTCAAGTACATCGAAGATCAGATGAATGCGCCTCATGATGTAGAGGCGATGGGTGTGCAGGTGGTCCTCATGATCGAGGACAACATCCGCTACTATTCGTCCTTTCTGCCGGTCATCTACACGGCCGTACTGCGCAACACGGCCAGTCTGCTACCCGATGGCCTGAACCTGGCGCACAAGCTGCTGCGCGTGCGTGCGCGGCCGAAGATCCTGCTGGCCAATACCTACGAGGAGGCCGTCGACATCTTCACGGCCTTCGAGGACAACATCCTCGGCGTAATCTGCGACGTCGAGTTCCCCAAGGGTGGTCTGCTGTGCCCTGATGCTGGCGTGCGATTTGCCCGTGAGGTGTTGCAGCGCCAGTCGGACGTTCCCGTGTTGCTGAACTCGGGCAAGCTCGAGAACGAGGAACTGGCCAAGGGCAACGCAACCTCGTTCCTGCACAAGTACTCGCCCACGCTGCTGACGGAGTTGGACGCCTTCATGGCCGACAACTTCGGCTTTGGCGATTTCGTTTTCCGCGTCGAGGACGGAACCGAGGTGGCACGCGCCGGCGATCTGGTGGCGCTCGAGAAGGCGATCCGTCGGGTGCCCGCGGAGAGCATCACCTATCACGCCAGCCGCAACGATTTCTCGGGTTGGTTGAAGGCCCACACCGAATTCGCGATCGCCCACCGGCTGCGGCCACGGCGACTTTCCGACTTCGAGGATGCAGAAGACCTCCGCAGCTTTCTGCTGCGTTCGCTGCGGAGCCTGCGCGATGACCGCCGCGGCGAGCTCGTGGTCGACTTCGAGGAGGAGCGCTTCAGCCCGGAAATCGGCTTCGCTCGCGTCGGCGGCGGATCGCTCGGCGGCAAGGCGCGCGGCCTGGCGTTTGCCCGCAAGTTGTTGCGCGAGGCCCGGCTGGATCATGAATTCGACGGCGTCCGGATCCGGGTGCCGGCCAGCGTGGTCGTGGCCACCGACGTGTTCGATCAGTTTCTTGACGAGAACGGACTGCGAGACCTTGCCCTGAAGGCCAACACCGACGAGGAGGTGGAGGAGGCTTTCGCGGAGGCACCCTTCCCGGCAGAGGTCCGGCGGGCGCTGCGCGGTTTCCTCACCGTTTCCACATATCCGCTGGCGGTGCGCTCCTCGAGCCTCCTGGAGGACGCCAAATACCAGCCGTTCTCGGGGGTCTACGAGACCATCATGATCCCCAACGATCATCACGATATCGAGATTCGTCTGCTGCGCCTGGAGGAGGCGATCAGGCGGGTGTATGCCTCTACCTTCAGCCAGAAGGCCAAGCGCTACGTGGCCGCCACCTCTTATCGTCTGGAGGGCGAGAAGATGGCGGTCATCCTGCAGCGTGTGGTCGGCGCGCCTCACGGAGACCGCTTCTACCCCGAGTTTGCTGGGGTGGCGTTGTCGCAGAATTTCTATCCGGTGGGACCGGTTCGTCCCGAGGATGGCCTTGCCGCGGTTGCGCTTGGTCTCGGTGCCGAGGTGGTCGAGGGCGAGCAGTGTTTGCGGTTCTCGCCCAAACACCCGGAGCGGCTGCTGCAGATGTCGTCGGTGAAGGACGCCCTGCGCAACTCGCAACGAGAGTTCTATTCGGTGCGGCTCGGGGCAACCGAGACGGACCAGGGCCTGGCGGTCGAGTTGGTCAAGTCTGATCTCGCGGTGGCCGAGCGCGACGGCACGCTGGCGTGGCTCGGCTCAACGTACTCGCCCGAGAACGACACCATCTACGAGGGCGTGGGGCGACCGGGCGTTCGCCTGGTGACGTTCGTCCCCATGCTCAAGCACGGGTTGTTCCCGCTGGCCGAGGTGCTGGCCCGGTTGCTGGAGCTCGGAACCTACGCCGCCGGCGGGGCTGTCGAGATCGAGTTCGCGGTGACGCTCTCGGTCGCGACGGGTGAACCGAAGGACTTCGGCTTCCTACAGTTGCGCCCCGTGGTGCACACAACGGACCCGTCCACCGTGGATCTCGGCGATGTCAATCGGGGCGAGATCCTGTGCGAGAGTTCGAGCGTGCTCGGATCAGGGCGGATCGAAGACGTTTACGATCTGATCGTTGTCGACCGAGATGCCTTCGAGCGTGGCAAGAGCCGTCAGGTCGCGGCGCACGTGGCTCGATTCAACGACCGCCTGGCGGCGGAAGATCGTCCCTACCTGCTGATCGGGGTCGGACGGTGGGGTTCTGCCGACCACTTTCTGGGCATTCCGGTGGCCTGGCACGAGATCTCGGGTGCGCGCGTAATCGTCGAAGCCGGCTTCAAGGATTTCAAGGTGACCCCCTCGCAGGGCACACATTTCTTCCAGAACCTCGTTGCCAACAAGGTCGGTTACTTCACGGTGAACCCACAGGCCGGCGATGGCGCCGTCGACTGGGAGTGGTTGCGCGCAGTGGATCCTGTCGACAGTACCGAGTACGTACGCCACCTGCGATTCGAACAGCCAGCCGTCGTCCTCATGGACGGGCGTCAGAATGCGGGCATCATCGTGAAACCGACCGGGTAGAGAACGGTGCAGACAGCCAGTCTTGTTGATCTAGGTTCCAACAGCGCGCGATTGGTCGTCTACGAGTTCGAGCCGGGGCGCGGTTTCTGGCTGGTGGATGAGATTCGCGAGGTCGTGCGGCTGGGCTCGGGCCTGGCACACAATGGGGAGCTGTCCAGCGGCGCTATCGACAGAGCCCTGGTGGCGCTGCGCACGTTCGCGGACTTCGCCAGCGCCACGCAACTGCCGCCGCTGCGCATCATGGCGACATCGGCGGTACGGACGGCCCGTAACCGAGAGAGTTTTCTCGACGCGGTCCGCGCGATGGATCTCGAGATTGACGTTCTGACCGGGGAGCAGGAGGCCGAGCAGGGGGTCATCGCAGTCGCCAATAGCACGGCCCTCTCCGATGCCTGGGTCATGGATCTTGGCGGCGGTAGCATCCAGCTGTCCCGCATGCAGGGCCGGCGATACCAATATGGGACGGCGCATCCGTTCGGGGCCATCAGGGCAACCGAACAGTTCCTCACCTCGGACCCGCCGACCGTCGCCGAGGTCGCAGAGTTGGAGCGTGCCATTGACGACGATCTCGGACCGGTGCTGGAGGAGGTCGCCGCCAGTGGCCTCCCGCTCGTGGCCATGGGGGGGACGGTTAGAAACCTGGCGCGTGCGGTTCAGCGGCGAGGTGACTACCCGTGGAAGTTGATGCACGGGTACCGGTTGCGAGCCGAGCAGCTCGATGAGCTGACCGAGAAACTCTGCACGCTGTCCTCGTCGCGACGCGCACGCGTCGCAGGGCTCAACCCCTACCGTGCCGATATCATTCTGGCGGGCGCGCTGGTGATCCGGCGGATCCTCCAGGCGGCGCGACTCGATGCCCTGACGATTTCGGGGTACGGCATGCGCGAGGGGGCGCTGTATCAGCAGTTCCTGGCCGCGCCGCACCTACTCGACGATGTGCGCGACTTTCATGTCGGCAACCTGCTTTGGCGCTACCCGCAGCCGGTGGGGCACACGGACCGCGTGATCGGCCTCAGCGCGCAGCTGTTCGCGGAACTGCGTCCACTGCATGGCTATGGAGCCGCCGAAGCGGATCTGCTCAGCGCGGCCGCCAGACTCCACGACATCGGCAAGGCGATTCACTTTCGCGACCACGCCAAGCACGGAGCCTATCTGCTCTCCAGCGCACCGTTGCCTGGCTTCGACCACCGCGAGCAGGCGCTGCTGTCGCTTCTGCTCCTCTACCATCGGTCCGGGAAGCCGAACCGAGCGCCCTATGGCCCCCTGCTGGACGACACGGACCGGCACATCTTGATGGTGCTGGAGACCTGCCTTCGATTGGCCGAGTATCTTGAGCGTTCACGTACAGGTCGGGTGCAGGGAGTACGGGCACGGATCGACCCCACGGTCGTAACCCTGGAGCTGATAGCCGACGGCGAGCCGTGGGTGGAGTTCTGGGAAACGCGCAAGCAGGCGCCGCTGTTCGAATCGACCTTCGGGCGCCCGCTGAGGCTCGAGATCGTGCCCGCCTGACGTCGCCGGCTGGCTAGAGAAGCTTGGCCGGCACGAAGAAGCGGAGGCGGCCACTGCCCGCTGACAGGTCCTTCCAGCGTTGGATGTCGAGCTGCATGCAGGCGACGGCCGCGGTGGGAAAGCGCAAACTGGCGCGGCCGATGACCAGCGACGTGGTCTCGGACATGGCGGTCTCGTGGCCAACGACCATGAGCGAGTCGACGCTCTTGGACACCTCGCGTATCACCCTCAACACGTGGCTCGGATTGCCGGTGTAGAGCTCGTCGAGATACTCGATCTCACATTCCCAGCTGCCGGCGCGGACGGCGCGTTGCAGGGTCTTGCGGGTGCGGACGGCGCTGGAGCACAGCACGAGATCCGGCAGGGCTCCGACGCTGCCAAGGAATTTGCCCATTGCCCCTGCCGCCCGCTGGCCGCGCTTGTTGAGCGGACGCTCGAAGTCGGTGCCGAACTCGGCATGCCAGTCGGACTTGGCGTGGCGGAACAAGAAGAGGGTCTTCACGGAGGGCTCAGGTGCGAGGGGTTTCCTGGTCGGCGGATAATCCTATACTTGAAGCCTGTCGCTGAACACACGTTGGATAACACATGATGCCGGAACTACCTACCCAGGACGCCCCCCCGGAGCCCGCAGAGCCTGTTCTGCGCTCCGACGATCTCGATCATCCCGGTCTGTTTATCAACCGCGAGATGTCGTGGCTGAGCTTCAACGAGCGAGTGCTCGAGGAGGCGTTGGACTCGAACCAGCGATTGCTGGAGCGCGTCAAGTTCGTGTCCATCTACGCCAGCAACCTGGACGAGTTCTTCATGATTCGCGTTTCCGGTCTGCGGCAGCAGCTGCAGGCCGGCGTCGTGAAGACGCCACCCGACGGCATGACGCCGTCCGAGCAGCTCGCGGCCATTCGCCGTGGCCTGTTGCCGCAGGAAGGCCGGCACACAGGGTGCTGGGAGGCGCTCAGGGGCGAGCTGGCAGCCGAGGGGATCCACGTCGTTGCCTACGACGAGCTCAAGAAGAAGCAAAAGAAGCTCGTCAGGCGCTACTTCAAGAAGGAGATCTTCCCGGTACTCACGCCGCTGGCTTTCGATCCCGGACACCCCTTCCCGCATATCTCCAACCTGAGCATGAACATCGCCGCGCTCGTGAAGCCGCACGAGGGGGAGATGGGCTTCGCACGGGTGAAGTTGCCCGGTTTCTTTCCGCGGCTGTTGCGGCTGCCCTCCGAGGAGGGGGCCGACGAGGAAAGCGCGCTGGGTCTGGATCCGGTCTCCGACGCAGATGCGTACTACGTGTGGATGGAAGACGTTATCGCGGCGAACCTCGATCTCCTGTTCCCCGGACACGAGATCGTTGGTGCCTTTGCGTTTCGGGTGACTCGGGATGCGGACCAGGAAATCGAGGAGGACGAGGCGGGGGATCTTCTCACCAGCATCCAGGAGAACCTGCGACTGAGGCACTTCGGTTCTGTCGTCAGGCTCGAAATCTCGGCCGGAGCACCGCCGGAGCTGCGCGAAGTGCTCGTCCAGAATCTCGGCCTGGCGCCGTATCAGGTCTACGCGGCCGCCACACGAGTAGGGCTCTCCGATGTGATGGAACTGTGCGGGCTGGATCGACCCGACCTGAAGGATGTTCCGTTCAAGCCCGCCCTGCCCGGACCGTGGGGTGGTGAAGAGAACATCTTCGACGTGATCGCCCGATCCGACCGTGTCGTGTACCACCCCTACGAGAGCTTCCAGCCGGTGGTGGACTTTGTGCGCGCGGCAGCTTCGGACCCGGACGTGTTGGCTATCAAGCAGACGCTCTATCGCGCCGGGCAGGATTCGCCCATCGTCGAAGCGCTACGGCAGGCGCGGGAAAACGGCAAGCAGGTTGCCGCCATGATCGAGCTCAAGGCTCGTTTCGACGAGGCCAACAACATCGTCTGGGCACGAGCACTGGAACAAGTGGGCGTCCACGTCGTCTACGGTGTGCTCGGTCTCAAGACCCACGCCAAGATGTGCCTGGTCGTTCGCCGCGAAGACAGTGGAGTCGCCCGTTATCTCCACATGAGCACGGGCAACTACAACGCGGGTACGGCGCGCATCTATACCGACATAGGGTTCTTCACGGCCGACCCGCAACTCTGCGGCGAGGCGGCGCGGCTATTCAATGCGCTCACCGGCTACTCGGCGGGAGACGCCTACGAGCATCTGCTGGTGGCTCCCGGCGCAATGAGAGGCGGCCTGCTCGCCCGCATCGAGCGCGAGATCGAACATCATCGCGCCCACGGTGGCGGGTACCTCGCGTTCAAGATGAACGCCCTGGTTGATCGCGCCTGCATCCAGGCGCTGTATCGCGCCTCGCAGGCTGGCGTCGTCGTGGATCTGCAGGTTCGGGGGATCTGCTGCCTGCGACCTGGTGTGCCCGGAATCAGCGACAACATCAGCGTGACATCCCTCGTCGGCCGCTTCCTCGAACATCCCCGCATCTACTACTTCCGCAACGGCGGCGACGATGAGGTTCTCATGGGCTCGGCCGACCTGATGCCGAGAAACTTGGACCAGCGCGTGGAGATCCTGTTTCCCGTTCGCGACGAAAGCCTGCGACGAGCGATCGTCGACGAGATTCTCGCCGTGCATCTGCGCGACACGGTGAACGCCCGTAGCCTGCGCGCGGACGGAGACTGGGTGGCCGTGCAGGCCGAAGATGAGCCGTTCGACTCGCAGCAGTGGATGCTCGATCACGCCGCCGACGGGTACTGCTGACAGGCGCCACGACAGGCCTCTTGGAGACGGTGCGGGAGCGCAGGCCGCGGACACCTGATTCCAGTGCCCGCGGCACGTCGTTGCCCTTCCAGTTGTTGGCCTGAAAAGCTTGTGCAATGGCACCGCCTCACGGATAATTCCGATGAGCACTCAGGTGTTCGGTCAGGCCCCGTGGGTGGGGTCCACGACCGCCGGGCGGCCCCGCCGGCAGTGGTGTTGGAGATGGTGGGGCGCTATTTATTGGGCAAAGGTTGTGAAATGTTTCACAACAATCACCCTTTCGACCCACAGGTAAGGAGCCTCCGACCTTGGGCGTCCATCGCAATCGCAAGGGCCTAGACCTGCCTATCACCGGCCGGCCGGCGTCGGGGGTCGAGCAGGCTGGACAGCCTCGCCACGTGGCGTTGCTCGGCGGCGACTACGTCGGCATGAAACCCACGATGCACGTGCGCGTGGGCGACAGCGTGAGTCGCGGCCAGCTCATGTTCGGGTGTAAGAAGACCCTCAGCGTACGGTACACCGCTCCGGCGGAGGGACGAGTCGCCGCCGTCAATCGGGGTGACAAGCGCAAGTTCGAATCGATCGTCATCCAATTGTCGGCGGCGGAGGTTGCCGGCGGTACCGGTGCCGAGACGCCATTCGCCGCGTACCTGGGCCGCGATGTGCAGGGGCTCACACGCGAGCAGATTCGCGACCTGTTGGTCGAGTCAGGGGAATGGACGGCGCTGCGGGCCCGTCCTTTCGACAGTGTTGCGGATCCGGCGACAACGCCGAAGTCGATCTTCGTGACGGCGGTCGACTCGCATCCGTTGGCCCCCGGGCTGGCGCCATTGCTGAAGGAACAGCAGGGTGACTTCGATCACGGTCTGCAGGCTCTGGCGGGTCTCACCGAGGGCGCCGTTTACGTGTGCGCCGGCGCCGGAGACGCGGTCGCGATACCGAGTCACGAGCGCATCCAGCTCGAGGAGTTTGCCGGCCCACACCCCTCGGGTACGGCGGGCTGGCATATTCACACATTGGATCCTGTCGACCGCAACAAGCTTGTCTGGCACCTGGGCGCTCAGGACGTGATCGCGATGGGGCACCTGTTCCGCACCGGTAAGCTCCAGGTTGAAAGAGTGGTGTCGCTGGCCGGGCCCTGTGTCACGCGGCCGCGTTTGCTGCGCACCCGGCGTGGCGTAGCGCTTGACGACCTGGTGTCGGGTCAGATGAGCGAAGGAAGGAAGCGGGTGATCTCGGGCTCGGTCTTTGGCGGCTGCACCGCCATGGGCGACGTTCATGGATTCCTGCGGCGCTACCATCAGCAGGTGTCGGTGATTACCGAGGACGATGGTCGCGCGTTCTTGGGCTGGATGGCCCCCGGCCTGAATGCTTTCTCCGTCAAGCCCGCGTTTCTCTCCAAACTGATGCCGGGAAGGCGCTTCGCCTTTACCACGGCGACCAACGGATCGAGCCGTGCCATCGTGCCGATCGGGTCCTATGAGAAGGTGTTCCCCTTCGACATTCCTCCCAGTTTCCTGCTGCGAGCGCTGGCGGTGCACGACACCGAGCGCGCCGAGCAACTCGGCTGCCTGGAGTTGTCCGAGGAGGACATGGCGCTGTGCACGTTCGTTGAGCCGGGCAAGGCCGAGTACGGCCCCAAGTTGCGCGCGGTTCTCGACACGATCTGGAAGGAGGGGTAATGCGCCTCCTTCGCAACATCCTCGACAAGCAAGAGAGGCTCTTTACCCAGGGCGGCCCGCTCGAGAGGTTCCATCCGCTCTTCGAGGCCGGGGACACGTTCCTGTACACGGCGGGGCACACGACGCGTACCACCGCCCATGTGCGCGATGGCCTGGATATGAAGCGACTCATGACCATCGTCGTCGTGGCGCTTCTCGGCTGTGTGTACATGGCGATGTACAACACCGGCTATCAGGCCAATCTCGCGATCTCAATGGGCGCTGCGGCACTCGACAACTGGCAAACCGCCCTGTATCAGTCGCTCGGCTTTGCCTTCGATCCCACCAGCCTGTTGGCCTGCATCGTTCACGGCGCGCTCTACTACGTACCCGTGCTGATCGTCACGTTGTTGGCAGGCGGCCTGTGGGAGGCGGTCTTCGCGATCGTGCGCGGCCACGAGATCAACGAAGGCTTCCTGGTTACCTGGATGCTGTTCCCGCTCATACTGCCGCCAACCGTGCCCCTGTGGCAGGTGGCTTTGGGGATCTCGTTCGGTGTCGTGATCGGCAAGGAGATCTTCGGCGGCACCGGAAAGAACATCTTCAACCCGGCGCTGATCTCCAGGGCTTTCCTGTTCTTCGCCTATCCGATGTATTTGTCCGGCGACAACGTCTGGACGGCAGCGCAGACATCTACCGACGGGGTATCGGGCGCCACATGGCTGGCGCGCGCCGCAGAGAGCGGACAGGCCGTGTTCGTGCCTTCGATCAGCTGGTGGGACGCGTTCGTGGGCCTGATGCCGGGTTCGATGGGTGAGACCTCGGCTCTCGCCTGTCTGGTCGGCGCGCTCGTGCTGGTGGTAACCGGCATCGGCTCCTGGCGAATCATGGCAGGGCTGGCGATCGGCACGATCGCTGTCTCGGCGCTGCTCAATGCCGTCGGTTCCACCACCAATCCGTTCTTTGATGTGCCCTTCTGGTGGCACTTCGTGCTCGGTGGATGGGCGTTCGGTGCGGTGTTCATGGCGACCGATCCTGTCTCGGCAGCCCACACGAATACCGGCCGCTGGATCTACGGTTTCCTGATCGGCGCCTTCGCGATCATCATCCGAGTCATCAACCCTGCCTACCCGGAAGGCATGATGCTGGCGATTCTGCTGATGAACGTCTTCGCGGCGACCATCGATCACTACGTCGTTCGTGCCAACATCAAGCGGCGGAGTTCGCGCTATGCAACGTAACGCCACCTACGTCCTGGGCTTTGCGGCCGCCGTCTGCGTGGTCTGTGCTGTCGTCGTATCGACCGCGGCGGTGGCACTCAAGGACCTGCAGGACGCCAACCTGTCGGCCTACCGTGAGCAGAATGTCCTCGAGGCGGCCGGGTTTTCGCAGCCGGGCGAGCCCCTTGTCGGCCAGGAGCTGGCGGCCGCAGTGGCGCGGTTGGATGCGAGCGTAATTGACCTCGCCACCGGCGACATCGATCCCGACATCGACGTGTCGACGTTCGATCAGCGCCGAGCGAGTACAGACCCCGGCAGTAGTCACCGTGTCGATGCCAATCGCGCGCGCGTCATGCGCGTGCCGAACAACGCTCTTGTCTACGAGGTTCGCGACGAGGCGGGTGCCCTGGAGATGGTCGTGTTGCCGATCGAGGGCAAGGGGCTGTGGTCGACGCTATACGGCTTCGTGGCGCTCGACGCCGATCTCAGCACCGTGCGTGGCCTGACCTACTACGAGCAGAAAGAAACGGCCGGGCTCGGAGGCGAGGTGGACAACCCGCGCTGGAAGGCACTGTGGCCGGGACGCCAGGCGTTCGACGCGGCCGGCGGCATGGTGCTGCAGGTCGTCAAGGGGCAGGCGGGTCCGGTGGACCAGGCGCCCCACGAGGTCGACGGCATCTCCGGCGCGACGATCACGTCGCGATCGGTAACGTACATGCTGCAGTTTTGGCTGGGCGATACAGGATTCGGCCCGTATCTGGACCGGCTTCGGGAAGAGGTGAACTGATGGCCTCCACACGCGAGACCTTTCTCGATCCGCTGGTCAACAACAACCCGATTACGTTGCAGGTGCTGGGCATCTGCTCGGCGCTGGCGGTGACCACCAAGATGGAGGTCGCCCTGGTCATGTCGGTGGCCGTGATCGCGGTGCTCACGCTCTCGAACTTCTTTATCAGCGTGATTCGTAACTGGATCCCGAGCAACATCCGCATCATCGTGCAGCTCACGATCATCGCTTCGCTGGTGATTGTCACGGACCAGATTCTCAAGGCCTACTTCTACGACGTTGCCCGGCAACTGACGGTCTTCATCGGGCTGATCATCACCAACTGCATCATCATGGGGCGTGCCGAGGCGTTCGCCATGCAGAACGGCCCGTGGGAGAGCATCGTCGACGGGATCGGAAACGGACTGGGCTACTCGCTGATCTTGATGATCGTCGGGTTTGTCCGTGAACTCTTCGGCTCGGGCCGGGTCTTCGGGGTGCCGGTCCTGACCACGGTCTCAGATGGCGGTTGGTATGTGCCCAACGGCCTCCTGGTGCTGTCGCCGGGAGCGTTCTTCATCATCGGCATGTTGATCTGGGGCCTGCGGACATGGAAGCGCGACCAGACGGAGGTCGACTGATGCTCGAGCACTATCTCGGCCTGTTTTTGACCGCGGCGTTCATCGAGAACCTCGCCCTCGCCTTCTTCCTGGGCATGTGCTCGTTCCTGGCGGTGTCCAAGAAGGTCGAAACCGCAGTCGGGCTGGGTAGCGCGGTCGTTTTTGTTCTCGCCATCACGGTGCCGATGAACAACTTCATCTACAACTACCTGCTGCGGCAGGGAGCTCTGGAGTGGATCTCCGAGAGCCTGGGCGGGCAGGATCTGACGTTCTTGGGGTACCTCGCCTACATCGGTACCATTGCCGCGATGGTACAGATCGTCGAGATGACCCTGGATCGCTATTTCCCCGCTCTGCACGCCTCGCTCGGTATCTTCTTGCCGCTGATCGCAGTCAACTGCGCGATCCTGGGCGCTTCGCTGTTCATGGTGGAGCGCGACTACACCTTCGCGGAAAGCGTGGTCTACGGGCTCGGCTCCGGCGTCGGCTGGGCGCTGGCGATTGTCGCGCTCGCCTCGATTCGCGAACGCATGCGGTACAGCGACGTTCCCGAGGGCCTGCGCGGTCTCGGTATGGCGTTCATCCTCACTGGCCTGCTGGCGATTGGCTTCATGGCCTTCGGCGGCATCCAGCTGTAGCGTTCAGGGGGAAGAGAACATGACAACGGTGTTGCTGGGCGTCGGGATGTTCTCGACACTCATCCTGTCGCTGGTGGGTGTGCTGCTGGTGGCACGCAGCAAGCTCGTGGCGTCGGGTGCCGTGACCATCACCATCAACGATGATCCCGACAAGGCCTTGCAGACGCAGGCCGGCGGGACTCTGCTGGGCACCCTGGCCGACAACAAGATCTTCATCCCGTCCGCCTGTGGCGGCAAGGGTACTTGCGGTGTTTGCAAGGTGAGCGTGGCGGAGGGCGGCGGCGCGATGCTGCCGACCGAGACCAGCCACATTAGTCGTGGTGAAGCCCGTGAAGGCGCGCGGTTGGCCTGCCAGGTCAAGGTCAAGCAGGACATGAAGGTGGAGCTTCCCGGCGAGGTGTTCGACATGCGGCGCTGGGAGTGCACCGTGCGGTCGAACCGCAACGTCGCGACCTTCATCAAGGAGCTGGTGCTCGAACTACCAGAGGGCGAGGCGGTGCCCTTCCGTGCGGGCGGCTACATCCAGATCGAGGCTCCGCCGCACCAGGTCGACTACAAGGACATCGATGTCGAGGACGAGTACCGTGCCGACTGGGACCAGTTCGACCTGTGGCGCTACGTGTCCACGGTCGATGAGCCGGTCACGCGTGCGTACTCGATGGCAAGCTATCCGGGCGAGGAGGGCATCATCATGCTCAACGTCCGCATCGCGTCGCCGCCACCGCGTATGCCCGACGTGCCTCCCGGCAAGATGTCCTCGTACATCTTCAATCTGAAGCCCGGTGACAAGGCCACCATTTCCGGCCCGTACGGCGAGTTCTTCGCGAAGGACACCAAGAACGAGATGTGTTTCCTCGGCGGTGGTGCCGGCATGGCGCCGATGCGTTCTCACATCTTCGATCAGCTCAAGACTCTGTGCGAAACCGAGCGGAAGATCACCTTCTGGTACGGCGCGCGCAGCCTGAAGGAAGCCTTCTACGGCGACGAGTTCGATGAACTGGCCGAAAAGTACGACAACTTCAGCTGGTACCTGGCGCTCTCGGACCCGCTGCCCGAGGACAATTGGACCGGACTCGAGGGCTTTATCCATCAGGTCGCGAGCGACGAGTACCTGAGCGAGCATGATGCGCCGGAGGACATCGAGTACTACATCTGCGGGCCGCCCCTGATGTTGCAGGCGTGCCGACAGATGACCGAGGATCTGGGCGTCGAGCCAGAGAACGTCCTGTTCGACGATTTCGGCGGATGAGAAGCCAGGTAGCTCCACGGCTGTGTCTGCTGGCGCTCGGCATCGGTGCGGCCGCGTGTGGCACCAGCGAGGCGCCTGCGTCCGGGTACACATACGAACTCAGTGGCGAGACTATGGCCACGACCTACACCATTCGCGTTGACTCCGACGTGCGGCCCTTCTCGGACGATGAACTCGGCGCGCGAGTGCAGGAGGTACTGGACGGTATCAACGGGCGGATGTCCACATACCTGGAGACCTCCGAGGTTTCGCAGATCAACCAGGCATTGCCCGACACGACCGTCGACTTGTCCGACGATACGTACTTTGTTCTCCAGTCGGCCTTCTTCCTGGCCGAGAGTTCGGGCGGCGCTTTCGACCCGACGGTAGGAGCACTGGTCAACGCGTGGGGTTTCGGCCCAGTGAACCCCGAGACGGCGCCGTCGACGCTCGAACTCGAAGCGATTCGTGCTCACACGGGAATCGAACTGATCGAAATGGATCGTGATAGCAGCAGCGTGCGGAAGCTGGATCGGCAGGCACGTGTCGACCTGTCAGCGATCGCGAAGGGCTACGCGGCCGACAAGGTGGGCGACCTGCTCGAGGAAAACGGTCTGCCTCGTTACATGGTGGAGGTGGGCGGTGAGGTTCTCGTGGGCGAAGCCAAGCGCGATGGATCGCCCTGGCGCATTGGTATCGAGACCCCCGACGTTGGCGCTCAACACTTGCAGCGAACGGTCCCGCTGACCGACTACGCGATGGCCACCTCGGGCAACTACCGCAACTTCTATGTGCTCGATGGCCGTACGGTTGGGCACACCATTGACCCTCGCGACGGCCAGCCCGTCGACCACAACGGGGCGTCGGTGTCGGTCATCCACGAGAGCTGCATGATGGCTGACGGCATGGCCACCGTTCTTATGGTCATGGGTCCAGAGGAAGGCTACGCTTGGGCGGAAGCCAGTGGAATTGCGGCGATGTTCGTGGTTCACGACGGCGTTCGATTCGTTGAGCGACTGACCCCGGCGTTCGCCGAGTTGGCCCGGGTCGAGCTGGAGCCGCCGGCCGAAGCGAACAAGGAGTCCTGACGTGGGAATGGTCCTTTTGGTGGCTGCAGCCTTCGGGTTGATCATGCTGGCGATGGCGGTGGGAGTGATCTTCGCCAACCGACCGTTGCGCGGGTCCTGCGGAGGCCCCGCTGTTCTCGACCCGGACGGCAATCCGATGACCTGCCCAGACTGCACTTGTGACGCCGCGGTTGACGTCGAATGAGGCTCTGCCGAAAGGCCGTCGCCGCGCTGGTCGTGGTGGTGTTGGCCGCGGTGTGGGCTGCTCCGGCCAGTGGCAGCTTGCACCTTCGCCTGACCAAGAGTGCTCCTGCCAAGGATGCGGAACTGGGAGCTGCACCCGCCGAGATTCGTCTGTGGTTCTCACAGAATGTCGAGCTGAGCGTCAGCAGCATCAAGTTGACCGCGGCGGATGGCGACGAGATCGATCTTGGTAAGGTCGAGACCGCCGAGGCCGACGTGCTCGTTGCCACAACGCCATCTGGGCTGGCGGCGGGCGTCTATCAAGTTGCCTGGCGGACATCGAGCGGTGATGGCCACCCGATCAGGGGAACGTTCGACTTTGCGGTGGCGGCCACAGAGTAGAATCCGTACGGTTCTGCAACACCCGGATCGGAGTCTGCGGCATGGCCGAATTGAAGACCAAGAAGAACGACGCCAGCGTTGGTGAATTCCTGGCCGGCGTCGATGCAGCGCGGCAGGCGGACTGCGCCAAGATCGTCGAGATCATGAGCCGGGTTACGGGGGAGCCGGCCACGATGTGGGGCGCCAGTATCGTCGGCTTTGGTCAATACACGTACAAGTATGCTAGCGGCCGTCAGGGAGACTGGATGGCCGCGGGATTCTCGCCGCGCAAGGCGAACCTGACGCTCTACATCATGTCCGGGTTTTCGGGGTACGACGATCTGATGGCCAAGCTCGGTAAGCACTCGACTGGTAAGTCGTGCCTCTACGTGAAGAGGTTGGCGGATATCGATCTGATCGTGCTCGAGCAGCTCGTCCGGGCGTCGGTGGACCATATCCAGGGCAAGTACGGCAAGTGAACGCGGCGACGCAGTTCGTCGACGCGAACGTCGAGGCCGGAAGAGCCGACGAGGTGGCCATACGGTACGTGGCCAACGACGGCGCGTACACGTACGGCGACGTTTGGGAATCGACAAACCGGGTGGGCAACGCACTGCGCGCGCTCGATGTCGATCTCGAGCAGCGAGTCGCGCTCCTGATGCTCGATGGGCCGGATTTCGTTGCCAGTTTCTTTGGCGCGATCAAGGCAGGAATCATTCCGGTGCCTCTCAACACGCTGCTCAAGCCCGACGAGTACGAATACCTGCTCAACGACTCCCGAGCTCGCGCGTTGATCGTTTCCGCGCCCCTCTTGTCGGTGATCGCGCCGATCCGTGGCCGACTTCGCTACTTGCGCCATCTGATCGTGGCCGATCCTCTTCCCACGCCGGAGCAGGCACCCGGGCCCGAGCTGCCCTCTGCGGCCGGCGGGCAATCCGTGCACGCCCTGCGCGACCTCGTGGGCGCGGCGTCGCCGGAGTTGTCTCCGGAGCCGATGCACTCCGACGATCCGTGTTTTTGGCTCTACAGTTCCGGCACGACGGGTTTCCCCAAGGGAGCCGTTCACCTGCAACACGACATGGGTGTTTGCTCGGACACCTACGCCAAGCACGTGCTGGAGATCGCCTCCGACGACGTCACGTTTTCCGTAGCCAAACTGTTCTTCGCCTATGGGCTGGGCAACGCGCTGTACTTCCCGTTTCGCGTCGGCGCCACGACGGTGCTGGACCATCGACGCCCAACTCCAGCTAACATCTTCGATACGCTGCGACGCTACGAGCCGACGATCTTCTATTCCGTGCCGACGAACTACGGCGCCCTGTTGGCCGATGCGGAACTGCCCGCCTGCGAAGCTCTGGCGAGCCTGAGACTGTGCGTTTCCGCGGGCGAGGCGTTGCCGCAGGCGCTCTACGAGCGCTGGAAGGCACGCTACGGTCTGGAGATCCTCGACGGCATCGGCTCGACCGAGGTCTTGCAGATGTTCATCTCCAACCGGAGCGGCGCGGTCAAGCCCGGATCAAGCGGCCAGATCGTGCCGGGATATGCGGCCCGGATCGTCGATGGGGACGGGAGCGAGGTCGCCGTTGGAGAGGTCGGCGATCTGCTCATCAAGGGCGATTCGACCTGCGCCCATTACTGGAATCGGCACGAGCAGACGAAGGCGACGATCCTGGGGGAATGGATCCGTACCGGTGACAAGTACAAGCTCGATGAAGATGGCTACTTCTGGTACCAGGGTCGGGGCGACGACATGTTGAAGGTCGGCGGTATCTGGGTGTCGCCGTTCGAGGTCGAGGCGGCGGTGCTCGAGCATCCGGACGTGCTCGAGGTGGCGGTCGTTGGTGCCGAGGACGAAGACGAGTTGGTCAAGCCCCGAGCGTTCGTGGTTCTTCGCGCAGAGTCCGCGCGGCAGTCGGACGCTGATGCTGCCGCGCGAAAGGCCACGGAGATCCAGGAGTTCGTGAAGGCGCGGATCGCTCCCTACAAGTACCCGCGATGGGTCGAGTTTCTCGATGAGCTGCCGAAAACGGCTACCGGCAAGATCCAGCGCTATCGCCTAAGGGAACCGAGCGCGAACGGCTAGTCCGCTTCGACCTCGCTGACCAGCACGCCGCTCGCCATGTCTTCTCGCGTGCGCTCGTGCAGGCTCTCATCCGACATCTCCTGATGTGCTTTTTCCGCCTTGCGCAGGGCTCCGCGCTTGGCGAAGGCCAGGTGGCATATCGGATCGCCGGGCGACACCGAGGGCATGGTCGTCATGCCGAGAACGATGCCCCCACGCGGTGAGTTGACGACGCTGAGTTCGTCTCCAAGCAGGCTGGTGTTGGTGGCGATCGGCGTGCCCCTTTCGACCAGGTCGCCGGGGGCGACGTGGAACTGCAGAAAACCACCGTGGCGCGCGCGGATCCACGTTGTCGTGTCGGTTTCGAACCTGTAGGGAGGCTGCTCGACCCTACCGGCAACCATATCGAGGTGGACGAGACAGTTTCGTACTCCACGCAGGGTGTACTCCACCACCGTGCGCTCCACCTTCCAGGTTTCGCCGGCCTCGAAAGCTACAGTCGGGCACGAGCGCTTGGTGGCGACGTTGCGCAGTGACCCCTGCGGCCCCTTGCTGCCTACGATCAGCTCCGTCCCGAAGGCGCGGGCAAAAGACGCGAGCTTGGGGTGGGTCATGTCGGCCCGGATGTTGGGGAAGTTGGTTCTGCGTACCGCCGCGGTGTGCAGATCGATGCCGTAGTCGCAGCGGGCCACGACCGCGTCCATGAGGGCCCGGGCCACCCGACTCGCCACGCTGCCGCTCTTGGAGCCGGGGAAGCAGCGGTTCAGGTCGCGTCGATCGGGGAGATAGCGCGAGTGACGCTCGAAGCCGAGCAGGTTCACGACGGGCACCAGAACAAGAGCTCCCGCGCTCAGTTCAAACCGCTGTTCCGTGATCAGGTTGCGGATCGACCCGACCCCGTTGATCTCGTCGCCATGCACGGCTGCCGTAACAAAAACCGTCGGCCCGGGTTCAGTCCCACGGCGAACGTACACCGGGATGTCCAGACTCATACCCGAGTACGACTCCGAGATGGTGAGCCGGACCTCGGCGTTGTCACCGGGGGCAATTCGCACATCGCCCCATCGGCCAACATCGGGGCGTTGTTTTCGAGCGGCAGGAGTCACTGGCGTGCAGGTTCAGTCGCTTGGTCGCAGGGGGGCTTTGCGGTGTTCATGCCTTGCTCCTGAATCAGATTCCAGCGTGGAGCCCGGGGAAGGGCCGGCGCGATTCTAGCAGGAGCGGGGACGGCCGCCATGCCGGGCGGCGCTACCGCGTGGGCGCGGCATCTTGCTGTTGTAGGGTGGCGACCGTGTCGGATCCTTCGGTGATCAGAATCCGCTGGTTGATGCCCACCCGACGAAAGATCTGGCGCTCGCCGCTGGCCGGCCAGAGTACTTCCAGCCGCTCCAGATGCTTCGCCGAACCCAGACCGAGGTGCAGCCGGTGAGGGTTGGCACCGTAACTGCCGGTGCCACCGACGATCCGACGTAGGGTGCGGGCAACATCTCCATCCTTGAACTCGGCGCGGACGACAGCGCCGGTGCCGAAGTGGTTCGATTGCTCACCGCGTAGTTCGATCGCCAGCCAATTGCCGTCGAAGCCAGGGTTCTCGTAGAGGGCGTCACGAAACCGATCGCGCGGCAGGAGACCACCGATTCTGCCGTAGACGTCCTGATCGCCGTCGTTGTCGTAGTCGGCGAAGACCACCGCCTGCCCGTTCTGGAGATGGCCGAACCCGCCCGCCCAGGTGACGTCCTGGAACGCGGTGCCAGCGCGATTCCTGTACATCAGGTTGGGAATCACCGCCTCGACGCCGGGGTATCCGGTCCCGACGTAGAAGTCGAGGAAACCGTCGTTGTCGAGATCACCGAAGTTCGCGCCGGTGGCCAGCATGACCCTGCCGAGACCGTACTCTTCGGTCGCGTTGAGGAACCCTCCCTCTCCGTCGTTCAGGTACAGCCGCGGCGTGTCACCCGGCTGGCTGCGACCCAGCAGGCTGGCGGCGTAGTACCACAGGTCGGGGATGGCGACCTGGGGAGTGCGATAACTGTTCACAAGCAGGTCGAGGTCGTCGTCGTTGTCCACGTCCCAGAACCACACCGTGTAGCTGTGCTTGGGGTCGGCGACGCCCAGCTCGGCCGCAACATCCACGAAGCTCTCGCCGTCGTTGCGGTAGAGACGGTTCTGGCCGCGAAAATAGGAGACGTAGAGGTCGGCGTCGCCATCGTTGTCGTAGTCGGCCCAGGCGGCTCCCACCGCTTGCCCCGCGCCGCGTACTCCGGCAGCGCTTCCTATTTCCTCGAATGTGCCGTTGCCCCGGTTACGGAACAGCTCGCTGTGCCAGCCGCGCTCGCCGCCCGAGTCATTGGCGACGTACAGGTCGAGGTCGCCGTCGTTGTCGTAGTCGGCCCAGGCCGCGGCCGTGGAGGGATAATGATTGTCACCCAGCCCGACATCCAAGGTTACGTCGGTGAAGGTGTTGTCGCCGTTGTTGCGCAGCAGAGAGTTGGGGTGCCGACCCAGTTCGCCCAGCCAGCCACCACGGACGACGAACACATCCAGATCGCCGTCATTGTCGTAGTCCGCCTGCGTCAGATTGACGCCACCGGTGATGCCGATAAGGCCCGCCTCGGCGGTGACATCCTCGAAGCTCCCGCTGCCGTCATTTCGCAGGTACTGGATGTTGTCCGACAGGTCGGCGGACGACAGCACCATGTCGATCCAGCCGTCGCCGTCAAAATCGTCGGCCGCCATTCCGCCTCCGCTGCTGAACGTGTCGACACCGATATCGGCCGAGACGTCGCGGAAGACAGGAAACGTCGGAGCTGCCCCATCGAGGAGGGTCGAATCGAGACGGTGCCGACGCGGCACGCCCTCCGGGTAGTCGCCGCCGAGCATGTGGGCCACGTTCAGCAGCCACTGCCCGGCCATGTGCTCCGGCACCTCCGGCTGCGTCAGGTTGACGACCGTGGTCAGGTTCTCGATTGCGTCTTTTAGTGCCTCCTGGTCCGGAAGGCTCTGTCCCGGCCGGATCGGGAGGGTGCAGCGTTCGGATGCCTCCGCGCCGCGGCAGTTGCCGACCATGGCCTGGCGCAAGAAAAAGGCCCCCATCCAGAAGCGACTCATCATGGTCAACCGCAGGCGCTTGCTTGCCGTTAACAGTTCCACGTTGCGTGCCACCTCGTCGAGATGTTCGAAGGCGATGGCCGGTCGAGCGGCTCGCAGCTCCGCCTCGGCCAGTCGCTGGATCATCGCCGTCTGCTGCATCAGACCGACCTGGTGCGGCAGGTCGCGCACACGCTGACGCTGATGATCCGCTGCCTGCAGGTACTGCGTGCCGAACGGCTCGCGCTCGTCGATCTCGGCGAGCAGCGCCAGCATCTGGTCGTGCGAGGATTCTCGGCCACTCTGGGCGCTCGCGCTGGCGGACGAAAGGACGAGCAGCGCTAAGGTAGCGGCGAGGATGCGTTGCATAGGGCCGGCGGTGGGGGCGGGGGACAACGTGCGGGCTGACTTGAGCGTACGGGACCGGCGTTACGAATGCACGGCCGACGGCTCCTGTCCGATTGCTGGGCCGCTGCCCGGTACCGGATTACAATAGCCCTCGCCGCGCCCGGCCGAGCGGAAGGGGTGACGGCACCACACCCACAGATGGAATGAAGCATGGCGAATCACAGCATCAGGCCCCGACTGTTCAAATTCCTCAATGATTTGGCCGCGAACAACACTCGCGACTGGTTCAAGGCGAACTCCTCGCGCTACGAACAGGACCTTCGTGGTCCAGCGCTGGAGTTCATCGAGGCTTTCGAAACTCGTCTGCACAAGATCAGCCCATTCTTCGTGGCGTCGGCCAAGAAGGCAGGGGGCTCGCTATTTCGTATTCATCGTGACGTCAGGTTCTCCAAGGACAAGAGGCCCTACAAGACCAACACAGGCATTCAGTTCCGTCACGAAGCAGGCAAGGACGCACATGCTCCGGGGTTCTATCTGCACCTGGAACCGAAATCGGTATTCGTGGCGGTGGGCAGCTGGCGGCCGGACACGCCAACCGTCACGGCGATTCGTGAGGGCATCGTGGCCAATCCGACCGGATGGAAGCGCGCCATTGGCGGCAAGCGATTCAAGGGAACCTACGAACTGTCGGGCGAGTCGCTCAAGCGCGCCCCGCGCGGTTTCGATTCGGATCATCCGCTCGTGGAGGACCTCAAGCGCAAGGACTTCATCGCCGTGCGCAAGCTCACCCAGAAGGCTGTTTGCGCCGACACCTTCGATAGCGACCTGGCAGCGCTGTTTCGCGCGGGCGCGCCATTGATGAAGTTTCTCTGCGACGCCGTCGACGTTCCGTTCTAGGGGTAGAGCATCTCGCGCTGCCACTTGCCGTCGTCGCTGCGCGTGTACAGGAAACGATCGTGCAGCCGGCCGAGGCGAGACTCCCAGAACTCGATTCGCTCGGGGCTGACTACGTAGCCACCCCAGTGGGGAGGGCGGGGAACGCTGCGGCCCAAGCGCCGGGCTTTCTCCTGCAGATATCGCCCGATGAGCTCGCGACGGTTTTGCAGCGGCTGGCTCTGGAGCGAGGCCCAGGCACCCAGTTGGCTCTGTCGCGCCCTGCTCGCGAAATACTCGTCGGCTTCGCCTGCCGGGACTCGTGTCACCGACCCTTCCACCCGGATCTGCACGGCGAGCGTGGGCCAGTAGAACACCAACGCCGCGTGCGCGTTGTCCGATAGCTGCGCGGCCTTGCGCGAGTCGTAGTTCGTGTAGAAGGTGAAGCCACGCTCGTCGACTTCCTTCAGCAGTACCATTCGCGCTGAGGGCCTGCCGTCCAACCCTGTGGTCGCGAGTGTCATGGCGGTCGCTCGTTGCGGCTCGCCCGCGGCCTGGGCCCGTGCGAAGAGACGCTGGAATCTTTCGATCGGGTCGGAGGACATCGGCGAGGGGGGTGCTGGGCAGACGAACGACGCGTTGCTGCGGTCTTTTCGTCGCCGGTGAACGGGTGCGCCGCGCGAGAGTCCTCAGGCGGCCACGATGGCTGGCATTTCAGCCACGGTAACCGGCTTGCTGGCCGCCGACAAACCCGCCGCTCGGTTCGGTGTTCACCGTAGCGCGTGCCCAAAAAACCTGCCGCCGTAAAACGTTTGGAAACAACACGTTCTGGATCGTTCACAACCGGCACCACGGGCGAGGCCGTGAACCCGTTGCCTTCGCCGGCCGGATGCGGTTTGATCGCTCTTGTCCGGATGATTTCCCCGGCCAAAACGGTGGAGATCTCGGGTCTGTTGAGGCCGTGGAACGGTCCGACAGTGGAACGTAGCTCACCGAGAAGGGAAGCTTCCTCGCAAGGGGGAGTGGAGCGGATCGGCAAGGGATACCGGAAGCTCGAGAGGGTGGAAGGGAAGCCCGGGAAGCAAACCGATGGCCCGCAAGGGCAGCAGGGGAGCGACCTGAAGGGGACGAAACAGACGCCCGCAAGGGTGAGTGGGCAGTCCTGGCGAGAACGGAAGCGGACCCGCAAGGGAAAGCGGAAGGGATCGTGGCGAAGGGCGGTCTTTCGAGAAAGCCCGGAGTCAGGAAACGGCGACCGGTTTGCAAGAACCGCGGCGCGGAATCCGAACGAGCTGCGGAAAGCTGACGGGAACCGGCTGCGGAAGAGGAGCCGAGAGAACCACCAGGGAGGCCGTCGCGGAAATCATCCGGGCATTTTTTTGTCCGCGTCCTCACGCGGCGGACCCCGGCGCCCGCGTCCGAACTCGGGCCTGTCGCCACGAGGAGGTCGGGTCATGCTCGGATCGGCGTAGCCGCTGTAGCAGCCGAGGATGTACGGGAAGCCGCTGGTGGCGTGATAGTGGTAGTCGCCATCGGGTCCAACGTGGCCGTTGCATGGGTCGAGTGCCTTGCTCACCTGGTGCTCGACGTAACGATGATTGTCCCAGGCATAGGTCGTGGGATCGCCGGTTCGGCGCCAACCACTCTCAACCTCGGCCACCTCGGTGCAGGCGCGATCGGTACATTCGTTGGGTCCGTAGATCGGGAACCCATCGAACGCCCAGGCGATTACCGGCGAGGGTGCACTGGCGTCGTGCCCAGCGGTGAGGCATTGCACGATCAGGGCGTGGTAGTGGTAGTCGCCCCGTCGCGCGGTGTGGCCAAGACACCAGTCGAGGATGTCGTTGTGTACCGGATCACCGTACGGGTCGGGTCGCTCGCCCTCATTGGGTCCGTAGATCGGTAGCCCGTTCACCGCGATTGCGATGGGACCAAGCAACGGGATCGCGGTGCTCTCGTCAGCGAGTTCCGCCACACGGGGGAAGCGCCAGGCGTAGTTCTGTTCGCGCAGATCGCTCGGCGTGGTGCGCTGAAACTCATAGGGAGGAATGCCGTTGCTTTCGACAACGACCTGCCGGTCGGTGCACGAGACGGCCAGACGGGGCGCGTCCCAGCGCGTGTTGGCCGGGTCTGCCGTGACCGCTGGAAACGACGCCACCGGGCAGTCGGGGAGTACGGCGCTTGCGGGTGATGATTCCTGGCCGCGCGCTCCGCGTGCGCTGCCAGCGAGGGTGGTGAGCAGCAATGCCAGAGCCAGTGCAGCGTCGGCGCGTCGGTGTTTCATCGTGGGTGTCCGGGTCGGAGTGGAGTAGGTGCTCTCCTCCTTGGACACTCAAACCAGCGTCGTCATTCCCGCCGGCCCCCTGGGCGACTACTGCACTCCGGTGCTCGGAGGTGGCACTGCCTGCACGATGACATTGCGCCAGATACAGGCGGGGGCCACGGGAATCCGCAGGCGCCAGCGCGCCGTGTCGTCGACACCGTTGCCCGCAAGGCTCATCTCATAGCGTCCCGCCGTGAGATCGTCGATCTCGTACCACCCGTCGGCATCACTCACGATCATGTGCACCTGGCCGGCCGGATCGGTTAGCGAGATCTCAACATCGGAGAGCGGTCCGCCGGGATCGAGACGGCGATCGGGATCATCGCCCGCCATGCGAGTCTGGCGTTCGCGATAGACCATGCCGTACAGCGAAACAGTCTTGTCGGCGGCCTCTATGCCACGCAGGTAGGCCAGGTCAGCGGCGGCATCTTTCACCAGCGACGTACGGGAACAGATCCCGGTTTCGTAGTTGCCTGTTTGCACCGACTGATTGGCGTAGACGAGGTACGTCTGGTTCTGGTCGAACTGGAACCCGCAGTCGCCACCGCCGGCGCCGGTCGCGACGATGACGTCGCGTTTGCCCTGAACTCCGCGCCAACGGTCCTGCACACGCAGCGTGACGAGCTTTCTGACTCGTGTCTGACCGTCAGACTCCTCGGTGAAGGTGTCGATCTTGGTCACCCTACCGGTGAAGATCGCAGACGTCTGCCACCACACCTCGCAGGTCGGCCGCTTGGGGGAGACACAGGTACATCTCGACTCGCTCTCAGCGACCACCGATGCCGTCGAGGGCCCACCCGCAAGGCTCGCCAGCACCAATCCCCCGAGAACACAACAAACCCGCTTCATGCAGTGGCTCCATGACCAATAGTGAGAACGCGACCCACAGCATACATGAGACGGGATCGTGATCTCTCGTCTTGATATGGGCCCCGGCCGGCGTGGTTACACCGCGGGTCGGACAGGCGCCTGGGTCTCGAATCCGGTAGTCTGGAGCCGTCGAAACGGACGCTTCCCACGTCAGATACGTAGGGCGTGCCTCGCCTGGCCCCGTGCGGTCCGTTACCCCTTCTTGGAGATTAGCGATGAAGCTACGCAATGTTGTGCTGCAGGTCCTGATGCTGACCGTCGCCGTAATGCTCGGTTCCGCGTTGACGCTAGATGCGCAGAACGCACCGATTGGCAAGATCGTCGTTGTCGACGGCGATCGCGTGACCACCGAAACCGAGATCGGCCAGCAGACCCGATCGCGCGTGTCGGCCGCCGCCAACGACTGGCAGTCCCGTCTACAGGCAGGCCAAGCAGAGTTGCAGACCCTCGGTCAGAACCGTCAGACACAGGCGCTGACCCTGAGTCAGGAGGCGCTGTCGCAGCTGGACCGTGATATCGAGGAGAAGCAGGTCGCGCTGCAGCGGATGCAGGACGATGCGCGCCGGCAGATGGAACGGCTGCAGATGGAGAGCCAGCAGGAGATCAACGAGGTCCTGATCCCGGTGCTGGAACAGATGGCAGCCGATACCGGTTACGACTTCGTTTTTGACGCGCGCATGATCCAGACCGGCACGATGCTCTTCTTCGCGAACCGGCTGGACGTTACCGATGAGTACATCGCTCGCGTGAACGCGGCGAGTGCGGGCTCCAACTAGGGCCAAGGCCCGAATCGACTTGTGAAAGACCGGCGCCGAGAGCTACTCGGCGTCGGTCTGCTCGTCTTCGAGCAACTCGCGAACCAGTGCCGCCGGCACGCCGAGGTTGGATCCGCCAAACTCCGGCAGGATCGCCGCGTTGACGGCGATCACCTCGCCGTCGAGCGCGACCACCGGCCCGCCACTACCGCCGTGCGTGGTCTCCGCGTCATAGACAAGCGCGCCGATCGTCGCCTGCCCGATGATGCCGCGCGTGGCCAGCGGGGCCATGTAGCCGCCCTCCGAGAGGTGGCTCGCCAGCTCCCAGAAACCCACGGGACCATTCGAGAACAGCTCGGATACGAAGTCCGGCTCGGCGCGCGCCAATAGCGCTCGCATCCCGGTCGGGTAGCCGAGCACGACGACCTCTTCGCCGATGGATGCTGCACGCTCCGCCAGCCTGAGGCCGCTGACCGAGGCAGCGACGGCATCGCACTCGAGTAGGGCCGCGTCGGCATGTGGATGGACACGCTCGACCCGCACTTCGAAGGGTTCCGGTTCGCCGGGCAGATACCCGATCAGGCGGCGCATGACCGGCACGAAGCCCTGGTCGATGAGGCGAGCAGCGTTCTCGTCGAATTCCCACGGCTGCGCCACGTGCCGGTTGGTGACGATATGCACGCTGTCCTCTAGAACAAACCCTGTGCCGGTGTAGCGTAGCTCTACCACGGGGCCGTCTCCGTCGAGCGTGACCGGGCCGCGGCCGCCGGCGGTCGCTACCCTCAGCGCACGGTTACTCTGCGGGTCGACGAACCCATAGGCGCCTTGCAGGAAAGCCACCGCACCGGAGGCGGCGCCGATGACTCGCCCGCGTGCCGTGGCCTGGCTCTCCAGCGCCTCGATACGAGACAGGGTGTCCTCGATGCGGAAATCGAGCTCGCCGCGCACTTCTTCGAAATCGGTGGCCGTGAAAGCGTCGTACTCGGAGGAATCCAGTAGTCCGCTGATCCCTTCGATGCGGGCGAGCTGATCGGCAAGCTGTTGCTCGAGGCGGTTGTTCTGCGCCCACAGCAGGCTGATGGAACCGAGGACGGCCACGATGGCGAAGGCGGAGACGATTCGTACCGCCGGCGCCACCTGGGTTGCCATCTCGTATGACGTTCCTCGCACCAGAACACCCAGGCGGTCAATCGGGCCGCGTCCACCGAGGCGTGCCGTGTCGACACAATCCGACACCGCCTCGCGCATGCTCTTGTACGGTGCACCACCGGGGCGCGGGCGAAAACGGACCACGGCGCCACCGTCGCCCAGTTCGAGCAGATCGCCCTCGCGCAGGGCCCTGTGAAGAACCCGTACGCCGTTGACCCAGACCTTTGCCTCGGGCGCTACCTCGAGCCGCCATCCTTCGTCATCAGGCATGACGACGGCGACCGCGCCGTCGCCCGGGGTTGCATCGCCGACGACTGCGGTCACCGTTTGGTCGGCTGCTACAGCCAGCGATGTGATTCCCCAGATCCGGCGCGTCTGCCCGCGCTGCGCGCCCGACAGGTGGACGAGATGGGCGATTCGTGGACGGTCTGTCTGCGGCATGGTGGCAGGTTAGCATCCGCGCGCACCATCGCGCGGACACCTCCGTGTGCCCGGCTACCTGCCGGGTGGCCTCGGCCGCGTGCTGTTCGTTGGGCTCAGAGTTGCAGGTGCGGCTTGGTCGCGCGCCAGTCGTTGCTGTTGAAGATGTTGGGCGCGACTTCGATCAGCCTGGGTAGCATGTGGAACACCATCGTCTGGTTCCACTCTTCGCCGGTTCGTGTGCGGTGGCCGGCGGCGTTGAGTTCCTGCGCGATGTGCCCGAACGGACGGTCCTCTACCACTCCCTTGAGCATGTAGAGCATCGTGCGGATCTCGCTGACATCCGGTTCGAGGGTCTGGCAGTCTCCCGAGACGCGCAGCCCGAACGGCACCGACAGCATCTCGTCCTGCTCGGCTTCACCCTCTACCGTTCGCTCCCAGACGACGCTGATGGGGCGCCAACCGTCGCGTGCCTTGACGCGCAGCAGTTCGTCGTCCAGGCGCTCGGCGAGCACCTCGTGTTTGCGTTCAATGCTGGCCATGCGCTGCTCCTCTGTGGCCCCGGTCGGGCCGGGACCGTTTGGCGTCTAGCAACCCCCATGGCGCAGATCGCCGACGGACGCAACGGGAGAGGCTTGTGGACATTATGGCCCCTTCGAACCTGTCGGGGGAAGGGGGAGTTCCGGAAGCGGACACAACACGCGAAGGTGGTCGTTTTCGGGACACGCCCGGCGCTAGCTTGCTCGGCGCTCCAGCGGTCGGTGTCGACCCCACCATTCGCGGGCCGACGCAGCTCCCCAGGCGGCTCCACAGTCGCATGCCAGGAGCATGCTGGAGAGCTGTTCCGCGGTGGCAGGTCTCCGGGCCGGGTCCTTCTCGAGGCACTGCATGATCACGTTTTCGAGGTCTGGCGGGATGGCCATCTCGGTCCTTCGGGAAGGCGGCATCGGGGGCGCCTTCACGTGGGCCACCGCCATGGCGATGGGCCGATCGATGTCGAATAGCGTGTGGCCAGTGAGCATCCAGTAGGCGACGCACCCCAACGCGTAGATGTCGGCACGCTCGTCGATCGTGGTCACGGCGAGCACCTGTTCGGGCGCCATGTAGGCGGGCGTTCCCGCCATGCCCTCTTCCTGGAGCCGGGCGTCGCGACACTCTTCACTGCCGGCCCGGGTCACCAGGCCGAAGTCGAGCACCTTGATCACATCGAACGCAAGGCCCACCTTGCACAGGAAGAGGTTCGAGGGCTTGATGTCGCGGTGGACCTGTCCGAGTTCGTGCGCCTCGGCCAGGGAATCGCATACCTGCACCAGCAGATGTACTGCACGTGCCGGAGCGATGGGGCCATAGCGATCGATGAGTTGTTCCACGTCGAACCCGTTCAGGAGCTCCATGGCGTAATAGAACTCGCCCGCATCGGTACGTCCGAAGTCGTAGACGCGCACCGTATGAAGGGACTCGAGTGTTGCCGTGGCCTGGGCCTCGCGCTCAAAACGCTCGAGGACGTGAGCAGCTGCCTCGCGATCCAGCGGGTCCACCTTGTCCGGCTGAATCACCTTAACGGCGGCCGGGCGTGCCAGGAATCGGTGACGCGCACGCCATATCTCGCCCATGCCGCCTTCAGCGATGCGCTCCTGTAGTTCGTACTGGCCCATGCTGCGGGCGTCGCGTGCCTCACGCCGCAGGGCGTAGATGCTCTCGGTGACGACGGTTGCGGTGGTCGCAGCGACCACGAGGGCAAGACCGAGGTCGACGATCGTTTCGCGGCTCACGATCAACTGCAGGGTCCGATACAGCTCCGCATCGAAGATCCGCAAGGCGACCAGTCCGAGCACCGGCGCCGCCGCCAACGATCCGACCACCAGCGCCGCTCGCTGCCAGGTGTTCGGGATGAGCACTCCGTAGATAACGATCAGCCCGGCCAGCGCTATCGTCGAGTTGTATATCTGGGCCAGGGCGAGAAGCTCCGCGGCTGCCGCGACGCGTTCCGCGACCACGAGATAGCTGTACGCGGCGATCTGAACCACAGTCAGCACCAGCAGGCCCAACTCGATCATTCGCAGCCGGACGCGCGGGTGCTGATGCTTCAGAGCAAGGGGGGCCGCCATGGCGCCCACCGCGAGCAGGCCGCCGCTCTGCAGCACCAGGTGGCCGGATTCGGCGAGAAACACACCGCGAACCAGCCAGATCAGGATGGTCGAGAGCACAATACCGGCGAAGAAACGAAGCCGCGATTGCACCAGATGCGAGGTGCCGCGTTCCTGCGTGCCAGCGGTTTGCACAAGCGTCATGCGTGGGTTCGCCAGACGTCCGGCCGCAGCGTGAGGATCTTCGCGTGACATGGGCCAAGCCTATCCTGTTCGCATAGGACGCGGACCGGCGTCAGCTCGGCTACTCTACCGGGGTTTTGTTCCGGCAATAGGCTGACGTGCCAGGTGTCCATGCCATCACAATCCACCAACGACGGCTTGTTGCGGACGCTCGGCGTGGTCGGGGCCGCTGCGTTCGTGGTGACCAACATGGTGGGCAGTGGGATCTTCACGTTGCCGGCGCTCGTCCGCGTGAATACCGGCGGCGCCATGGCCTCGATGGCGGTGTGGGTTGCTGCGGGTGTACTCGGAGTCTGTGGCGCGCTCTGCTATGCCGAGTTGGCGACACGAATGCCCGACGCTGGGGGCGAATACCGCTATCTCGAGCGTGCCTTCGGTCCACTCTGGGGCTTTCTGAGTGGCTGGACGTCCTACGTCGTGGGCTTCTCTGCCGCGGTGGCCGCATCAGCCCTCGGCTTTACCGCGTATCTCGACCCGCTGCTTCCGGCCTGGAACGCTCAGGCGCCTCTGATGGAGGGCGTCAACGTCACGCAGGGCAGTGTCTTCGCGGCCCTGGTTGTGCTCGGGCTGACGGTGGTGCATTCGGTCGGAGTGCATTCGAGCGGTCGATTCCAGAGCGGCCTCGCGCTCGTGGTGGTCTGTGCGGTGTGGTTGCTGGTGCTCGTCGGATTTGGCAGCGGCAACGGATCGTGGAGCGGTCTCGCGGCGCACACCACCGCGCGGAGCAGCTGGTGGGCGGCACTACTGCCGGTGAGCTACGCGTACGCGGGCTGGAACGCAGCCGCCTATATGGGAGGAGAGGTTCGCGACCCGACCCGCAACTTGCCTCGGGCGATCATCGGCGGATGTGGGTTCGTCATGCTGCTGTATCTGGCCGTGAATGCTCTGTTTTTCTACGCCATTCCGGAAGCGAAGTGGGAGCCGACGATCGCGGTCGGGTATGTGGCGGCCGAAAGACTCTTCGGGCACGGCGGATCGATCACCATCAGTGCCATCATCGCACTGGCCATGTTTGGTTCGGTCAGCGCGATGACGGCGGTTGGACCACGTATCTACTACGCGATGGCCCGCGACGGGCTGGCCCCGCGACCGATGGCGCGGCTCTCCAGGAATGGCCGGGTGCCGGTCACATCGATCGTGGCGCAGGGGATGCTGGCGTCGCTGCTCGCGCTCACCGGCGCGTTCGAGGCGTTGCTCATCTACATCGGCTCGTCATTGCTCTTGTTCAACGCCCTCACCATCGCCACGCTCTTCGTGTTTCGCCGGGGCGACCGGGCACCAGCACCGTTCATGACGCCGCTGTTTCCACTTCCCGCCTTCATTTTCCTGGGGATCACCCTGGCGGCATGGGCCAGTGGTCTGCTGGCGACTCCGGGTCCGACGTTGGCAGCGTTGGCGACGTTGTCAGGCGGCGCGCTCATCTACGCCGCAGGCAACTCGTTGGGTTGGTTCGAACAAGACGGCAACACGCATCCGAGTACCCGTCGCGCCGATCACTAAGGTCGGGGAGATACCGGTCCTTCAGCCGCCACCGCGGCTTCCTCGGAGCGCTTCAGCTGTATCTGCAGCGGGGTCATGCTTGCCATAGGCGGCGGCAGAACCATGCGCGTCGGAGCGCCGACCTTCATCCCGTCGCGCCTGACGCTGACGTCGATGCTGACGCGCTGCCGATCGGTCGGCCGTCGGCGGTACGCCAGCGTGTAGTAGCGCGAGGCCTCTTCGCTCACCTTGGCGGTCGCCTTCTCCAGATGATGGGTATGGAACGCCATGGAACCGTTGGTTTCGTCGCTGATGTACCACAGCGAATGCAGACCGTAGCGGCCACCACCGATCGAGAGACGGCTCGTCGACATCGCGTGAACCGCGGTGTCCGCGTCCCGCAACGATTCCGTTGCCAGGAACATTAGCTCTCGCAGGTCCTGCGTGGCGTAGTCGAGATCCGCCACCAGCGCTGCGCTCGGGGCGCGGTCGCTGACCTCGCGCAGGCTCGAAATACCCAGGAGCAGCGAAGAAAATCCGGGCGAGTAGAGCAGCAGATGCTTGCGGCCCTCGAGCGCCTGCAATCCCGTCGCCAGTTCGCGCAGCCCCGACAGGTACAGACCGACGAGGTCGACGACGGTGTGCTTGTGGTTGGAGACGAGATCCGGCAGCAACTCGAAGCCGCGCGGCACCCCCACCGGCTGCCGGCGAGGTAGTGGGTGCTCGTACGGACTGGCGAAGAACGTTCGGTCGCGACCCATGGCGTTGCGCACCTGCCAGGTCCACTCCGGCCCCACCGCGTCGACCTGGCGTTGCACGTGGGCAAAGTCGCTGGTGAACGGCTCGAGCAGCGAGACGCCGTTGTAGCCGGCCACGGCGAGCGCGACGAGGTCACCCGG
>JAJCXS010000089.1 GCA_029263335.1 Acidobacteriota bacterium
GTGACGGTTCGCGCCAATCGCACCGAAGGCATCGGGCTGACCCTCGAGCGCTCGAGCGCCACCGTGCAGGTGGCCACCAACCCCGCCGGCGCCCGCGTGGTCCTTGATGGCGAACTCGTTGGTGCCACCGCCGCGGTCGCCGACAGCACCACTTCGGCGCCGCTTGTGGTCGAAGGTCTGCTCCCCGGCTGGCACGAGATCGAGATCACTCTCGTGGACCACCGGCCGTTCCGGCAGCGCTTCGAGGTACCCACCCTGACCGACTACGACCTCGGCACGCTCGACATGAGGCTGGCCGTCGGCATGGTAACGCTGCGCAACGTTCCGAACGACGCCGAGGTCTGGGTGGACGGCGAGCCCATCGAAGAAGTTCGCGGTGGCGACGGCAGCATCAGGCTGCAGCTTGCAGTAGGCGATCACCCCTTGCTGATCGGGGCCGGTGGCGGACGCGTGTGGAGCGGCACCGCCAACGTTGTCGACGGCGGCACCGCCTCTCGCGACATACGGCTCGCGCCCGGACTTGCCTTCCTCGGGGTGGCTGGAGGCGATGCACTCGACCGCGAATCGGCCAACGGTCCGCTTCTGGAGTCTCTCCGTCAGAGCGGCGCCTGGACCGTGCTGGATCGCAGCGCCTTCGCGACGGGCGTGCCCCCCAGGCAGGTGCGGCAGCTGAGCGATGGTGCCCCGCAAGAGCTGCTGCGCGGCTTCGAAAACGGCGCGCCGGCCGGCATCTTCGTGATGGGCGCGTTCGATCGCAACGACCGCGGTGTCGTGCATCTGAGCATCTGGGCTGCGGGCTCGCCACTGCCGGCCGCCCAGGTCTCGATAACCCAGGGCGACCCCGAGATGCTCCGGCAACTCCTTCAACCGTTGGCGCTGCCGCTGCCCACGGGACGATCCTGGCACGGCCTCGTGCTAATGGACGGCCCCCTGGGGCCCATCGTTGCGGCAGTGAGTCCGGATAGCCCGGCCGATCGTGCCGGCTTCGTCCTGGGCGACCGCCTCGCCACATTGGAGGAAGGCTCGGCGACCACCGCCAGCGCGTTCAGAGAATGGGTGCTGGCTGCCGGACCGCGGCGAAGTGTGGCCGTGGGTGTCGAGCGCAGTGGCCAGGCCCTCAACCTGCGTCTCGATCTGGACGCATCACCTGAGGTTGCGGCTGCCGCAGACCCCGTTACAGCTCTCAACTGGTGGGCGCGCGCAGCCGCCGGAATCAGCGCCGCCGATGGCAGTCAGCCCATCTGGACACTGCACCTGCAGCAAACTCTGCTGCTTGTTGATAGCGGCCAGATCGATGCCGCTGTCGATATGCTGTGGGACGCGACCGCGCCAGCCAGCAGCCCGTTTGGGCAGGCAGCAGTGGACTACTGGCTCGGGGTGACCCTCAGCATGGGCGCCGATCCGGACCTCGCTGCTGCCCGCAACGCTCTGAATCGCGCGGCTGCCGTACCGAACGCGCGACTGCTGCACAACGATGGGCCGTTCATCGGGCCGCGGGCGAGGGCGCGCATCGCACGGATTGCCGCCGCCGCCGAGCGCTAGCGCAGGGCACGTGAGCGAACTCCGATATCTTGCGGCCGCCGAGCTTGATCGCGCGCTCGCGATGCCCACGGCCATCGACGCGATGGAGCGTGTGTTTCGCGATACCGCCCACACGATCACGCCCGAACGGGTGTTCATGCGCCAGCCTCGGCCGGGCATGCAGGTCGACGCCTGGCTCGGCGCGATGCCGGGCGGCTGGAGCGGTCACGGCTTCGGCGCCAAGATCGTGAGTCTGGTGGCCGACAATCCGGCCGCTGGACGAGCGGCCATCCAGGGCATCGCGGTGCTGCTCGATCCACGCACCGGTGCGCCCGCGCTGATTACAGATGCCGCCACGCTGACCACCAGACGGACCGCCGCCATGGCGGGCCTGGCAACGCGCAGCCTGGCGCGCGAGGACGCGTGCCGGCTCGCGATCGTGGGTGCGGGCGCGCTGGCAACCGACATGGTCGAGGCGATGTTGGCGGTGCGCCCCATCACTCACATCGCCGTGTACAACCGCACCCGCGAGAAAGCCGAACAGCTCGCCGACGGCCTGCCTGGCGAGGTGGCCGTCGCGGCCTCGGCCGACAGCGCCGTCGCCGACGCCGATGTCGTGGTGCTGTGCACCTCTTCGCCCGATCCCGTGGTGAGCGATGCGGCCGTCCAAGCGGGCACGCACGTGAACGCTATCGGCAACTTCTCACCGCAAGGTTCCGAGCTCGAACTCGTTACCGTCGCCCGTGCCGAAAGATGGGTAGATACGGTGGAGGGCGCGCTCGCCGAGGCCGGCGAGATCATCCAGGCGGCCGCTCGCGGCCTCATTCCGGAGGGCCCCAGCGGGCTTCGGGGTGACCTGGCAACACTGGCCTGTGCCGCCCAGACGCAGCGTACCGATCCGCATGCCGTAACGCTGTACAAGAGCGTTGGCACGGCGCTGGCAGACATTGGTGCAATGGTCGTCGCCGCCGAAATCGCGGCTAGCCAAGGCCTCGGAACCGTGCTCGAATAGCCTCCCACGAAGACTCTTGTCGCCCGCTTGGCCCACGAGTATCCTCAAGACAAGCGCCTCCCACCGGCCCAACGGACCTGTTATGGACACATCGACACCAGCGCCTTCCGCCGATACGCCAGCGTCGGCGGCAGCTGATGCGCCGCTCGTCTTTACCGATGCGGCCGTGACAAAAGTGCGCAGCTTCCTCGACGGTCTCGCCGAAGCCAAGGGCAAACACCTGCGTATCTTCGTGCAGGGCGGCGGCTGTTCCGGCTTCGAGTACGGCTTCACGTTCGACGACCGCAAGGACACCGATCAGATCGTCGCGCAGGACGGCATCGAGGTGCTGCTCGACTCTTTCAGCCGCCCTTATCTGGAAGGCTGCGAGGTCGACTACCAGGAATCGCTCATGGGTTCCGGCTTTTCGGTAAAGAACCCGAATGCCGTCGGCACCTGCGGCTGCGGGCATTCCTTCTCGACGTAGACGCCGGCTACCGCGATCGCCGCGGAGCGCCCGTTTTCGGCCACTCGACCCGGCTCGTAACCCTGCGTGGTGATGGTTTCTGTAAAAGTTGACGAAATCGTCAGCTTTTAATAAGCTTTGCTGTAGTCACCCTCTCCGCTGTGGCCTACCGACGTCTCTCAGGCCCGGTCCGCGGACCCCGCCTGTCTCAGCATCCGATGAAGATCACCGCGCTCGAAGAATACGGCCTACGCTGCATGGTGCAGTTGGCGCGCGGCGCCACCGATGCACCCATGACCGGCGCGCAGGTAGCGGAGAAGGAGGGGCTGACGTCGGACTACGCCGGCAAGCTGCTCAACCTGCTGAGCCAGCACGACCTGGTGCAGAGCGTACGAGGGCGCAACGGTGGTTTCGTGCTGGGTCGCCCGGCAGCCGAGATTACCGTGGCCGATATCGTGCGCGCCCTCTCGAACGACATTTTCGACTCTGAGTACTGCGAGCGTCATGTGGGCGCCGAAAGCGTCTGCGTGCATGAGTCATCCTGCGCGCTGCGACCGGTCTGGACGACGGTCTCGGAGATGATCACCCTCACGCTGCAGAGCATCACGCTTCTGGATCTGTTGCGCTCGGAGGGCCAGCTCTCGCAAGAGCTACAGCCCCTCGGCGACCTTACCCCCGACACCAACGGCTCGGCGCCTTCGTTGCACCAGCTCGAGGTCCGCGGGCAGAACTGACTTCGGCAAAGAAAGCGGCCCTGGCGGCCGGGAGAAACGAACAGAAATGAGCGACCAGACCCCTATTTTCGAAGCCCGCGGCTTGCGCGTAGCGATCGAGGGCAAGGAAATCCTGCGCGGCGTCGATCTCACCATCGAGCGCGGCCAGGTTCACGCCCTGATGGGCCGCAACGGCTCCGGCAAGAGCACCCTCGCCTACGTGGCCATGGGACACCCGAGCTACGAAGTGCTGGGCGGCCAGGTCTTCTACAACGGCCAGGACATCACGGAACTGGATACGGATGAGCGCGCCCGTCTCGGCATGTTCCTGGCGTTCCAGTACCCGATGGCGATTCCCGGAGTGACCGTATCCAAGTTCATGCACGCGGCGATCAAGGCGCGGGCCGAGGGCGGCACCGTTCAGCTGCGTGAGTTCCGCGAGAAGCTGACGTCGGCCATGGACCTGCTCGGGGTCGACAAGACATTCACCGGCCGGTACGTGAACGAAGGCTTCTCCGGCGGAGAAAAGAAACGCCTGGAGATTCTCCAGATGTTCATGCTCGAACCGAGCTTCTCCATTCTCGATGAAACCGACTCAGGCCTCGATATCGATGCCCTCAAAACCGTGGCGGAGGGTGTCAACGCAACCCGCTCCAGCGAGCGCTCGCATCTGGTGATCACCCACTACCAGCGACTGTTGAACTACATCGCGCCGGATGTCGTTCACGTGATGATGGACGGCAAGATCGTGCGCACCGGCGGGCCCGAGTTGGCACACCAGCTCGAAGCCAACGGCTACGAGTGGCTCGAGGACGAACTACTGCAGCCAGCGGGCGCCCAGGAGACAGCATGAGCGGTCGATCCGACGAACTGGATATCAACGACGACTACAAGTACGGGTTCCACGACCCCGAGGTATCCGTCTACAAGGCCGAGAAAGGTCTCACCGAAGACGTCGTACGCAAGATGTCGGAGATGAAGGGCGAGCCCGACTGGATGCTGGAGTTCCGGCTCAAGGCACTGGCCACGTTCCATGCCAAGCCGATGCCGAAGTGGGGCAGCACCGAACTGCTGAATTCGATCCAGTTCGATGACATCTACTACTACCTCAAGCCCACCGAGGAACAGGGCGAGACCTGGGACGACGTTCCGGAGTACATCAAGGACACCTTCGAGAAGCTCGGCATTCCCGAGGCGGAGCGCAAGTTCCTTGCCGGTGTCTCGGCCCAGTACGAGTCCGAGGTCGTGTACCACTCGCTGCAGAAGGAGATCGAAGCCCAGGGCGTGATCTTCCTCGACATGGACGCTGGCCTGCGCGAGCACGAAGAACTCGTACGCAAGTACTTCGCCTCGGTGATTCCGGCCGAAGACAACAAGTTCTCGGCGCTCAACTCGGCGGTCTGGTCGGGTGGCTCTTTCGTCTACGTCCCCCCCGGGGTCGAGGTGACGATGCCGCTGCAGGCGTACTTCCGCATCAATGCGGAGAACATGGGCCAGTTCGAGCGCACGCTGATCATCGCCGACGAAGGTTCGCGTGTGCACTACATCGAAGGGTGCACCGCACCCACCTACGTGCGGGACTCCTTGCACTCTGCGGTCGTGGAGATCGTCGCCCTACCGGGCGCCCAACTGCGCTACACGACCATTCAGAACTGGTCCAAGAACGTGTACAACCTGGTCACCAAGCGGGCCAATGCGTACGAGAACGCGCTCGTCGAATGGGTCGACGGCAACCTGGGCTCCAAGCTCACGATGAAGTACCCCTGCGTGAACCTGCTGGGCGAGGGTGCTCACGGCGAGATCCTTTCGGTGGCGTTCGCCAACGAGGGGCAGCATCAGGATGCCGGCGCCAAGATCCACCACGTGGCACCGCGCACGACATCACGCATTACCTCAAAGTCCATCTCGAAGGCGGGCGGTCGTTCGTCGTACCGCGGCATGATCAAGGTCGAGCCGGACGCGGTGGATTCGAAGGTACATGTGGAATGCGATGCCCTGCTGATGGGCGACAGCTCGCGCTCTGACACCTACCCGACGATGGAGATCGCCGAGGAACAGGTTCAGGTGGAGCACGAGGCGCGCGTATCCAAGGTCGGCGACGAGCAGCTGTTCTACCTGATGAGCCGTGGGCTCACCGAGGAAGAAGCGCTTGTCATGGTGGTCAACGGGTTCATCGAGCCGTTCGTCAAAGAACTGCCGATGGAATACGCCGTGGAACTCAACCGCCTGATCCAGCTCGAGATGGAAGGCTCCGTCGGCTAGCGCCGAGCGGCACAAGGAATCCGAGGACAATGATGGAAGCAACACTCAAGAGTGCTGTGAGCGCCGACGACGTGCGCGCCGTTGCCGAAGCCGCCGGCGAGCCCGAATGGCTGGCCACGTGGCGTCACGACGCATGGGATGTGTGGGAGCAGACTCCCCTACCCGACCGTGTCAGGCATCTGTGGCGCTACACGGACCCCGAAAAGTTCCTGATCGACAAGGTCACGCCAGTGGTTCCGGCCGCGGCCGGCCAGGCAGAGGACGAACTGCCGGCAGGCATGCAGGAATCTCCCGCGGGTGTCGGCATCGTCGATGACGCCAGCCTGCAGACCGCCTGGCTTGCCCCGGAATGGCGCGAAGCCGGCGTGGTCATCGCCGATCTCGCCACCGCGGCCAGCACCCACGAGGAACTGGTTCGCGAGCACCTCGGCCGCGCCGTGGGCCCCGACGCCGGCAAGTTCGAGGCGCTCAACGCGGCGCTCTTCCCCGGCGGCGTGTTCGTCTACGTGCCGCGCGGCGTCGCCGTGCAAGGCCCGATCCACCTGTTCCGGCGCCACGGCCTCGATCTGTCGGCGGCCTTTCCGCGGCTGCTGGTGGTAGTCGATGAGGGCGCCGAGGCGACGATCATCGACGAGTACAGCAACCCGGGCGACCCGCGGGTCGTGTCGAACGCCGTGGTCGAGGGCACCGTGCTGCCCAACGGCCATCTCAACTACTTCAATATCCAGCGACTGGGCTCGCGTACGCGCAGCCATGCACGGCAGCAGTTCCTGCTGCAACGAGACGCGTCGGCTTCGACCGTCAACATCGCGCTCGGAGGCCAGTACAACAAGTCGGACATCGCCAACATCCAGCAGGGCGAGAATGCTCAGTCGGAGATGATCGGCGTGACCTTCGGCGCCGGCTCACAGCACTTCGACACGCACACCGAACATGTTCACGAGGCAGGCAACAGCTTCTCGGATATGGACTTCAAGGTGGTTCTCGAGGACGAAGCACGCTCGGCCTACACCGGGCTCATTCGCATCGAACTGGACGCAGCCAATTGCGAGGCGTACCAGGAGAACCGCAACCTGCTGCTCGACCCGACCTGTTCAGCGCAGTCGATCCCGGAGCTGGAGATCCTCAACGAGGATGTCAGCTGCACGCACGGCGCCACGGTGGGTCCCATCGACCAGGACCAGGTCTATTACCTGAAGACCCGTGGGCTGCCGGAGCGCGAGGCCGAGCGGTTGATCGTTGAGGGGTTCTTCGGACCGGCCCTCGACCGCATTACCGACGAGGGTCTGCGCGACCGTCTCTGGGGTCTTATCGACGACAAGATCGCGGGCTGATGCCATGGATTCCGACGTGCGCGAGTGGTTCGACGTTGCCGACGCTGAGGAAGTAGCCGAGGGCGACGTGCGCACCTACCGCGCGGGGTCGGACAAGGTGGCCGTGGCTCGCGCCGAGGGCACCTTGTACGCGGTGCAGGACCGCTGTTCGCACGACAACGGCCCTCTGGGTGAGGGCTGCCTCATCGGCTTTGCGGTGCAGTGCCCGCGCCATGGAGCGATGTTCGACGTGCGCAACGGCACAGTAAGCGCGCCACCGGCGCTGGTGGGAATCGGCACCTTCGAGGTGCGCGAGCTCGACGGCCGGATACAGGTCGCAGGCACCCCGGCCAGCGACGACGACTGGTAGGAGACCGACCATGACGATCGACACGGAAGCCGCCACCGGAGCCAGCAGCGGCAGCGCCGAGCTGGACGTCGCCCGGATCAGGGCCGACTTCCCGATCCTGCAACGTCAGGTACACGGCAAACCGCTCGTATACCTGGACAATTCGGCGACCACGCAGCGGCCCGACGCGGTGATCGACGCGATGTCCAATTTCTATCGGACCTCCAACGCCAACGTACACCGAGGGGTCCATCTGCTCTCCGAGGAGGCGACCGACGCGTACGAGGGCGCCCGCGCCAAGGTGGCGGCGTTCCTGAACGCGGATTCGACCCAGAGCGTCATCTTCACCCGCAACACCACCGAGTCGATCAACCTCGTTGCCCACGCCTGGGCGCGACGACATGTGCGCAAGGACGACGAGATCCTGCTCACGGTGATGGAACATCACAGCAACCTCGTGCCCTGGCAGCTACTGGCGCAGGAGCGCGGCTGCAAGCTGCGCTTTCTGGATATCGACGAGGCCGGCCACCTGCAGCTGGAAAACCTCAACGAGGTTCTCAACGAGCACACCCGCCTGGTGGCACTGACCCACGTTTCCAACGCTCTCGGCACCGTCAACGCGATCCCGACGATCGCCTGCGCGGCGCACTCGGTGGGCGCCAAGGTGCTCGTCGACGGCGCCCAGGGCGTGCCCCATGGGCCAGTCGATGTGCAAGCGCTCGACTGCGACTTCTACGCCTACTCGCCCCACAAGGCACTCGGGCCGCTCGGCATCGGCGTGCTGTGGGCACGTCGCGATGTTCTCGAAGAGATGGACCCGTTCCTCGGTGGCGGCGAGATGATCCGCGACGTCACCCTGGAGCGCAGCACCTGGGCGGCGGTGCCCCACAAGTTCGAAGCCGGCACCCCGAGCGTCGCCGACGCCGTGGGTCTCGGCGCCAGCATCGACTACCTGGAGGGCGTGGGAACAGCCCAGATCCGCCAGCACGAGGTCAAGATCAACGAGTATCTCCTGGGCCGGCTGCGCGAGCTGCCCTGGCTCACCGTGTACGGACCACAGGATCCGCGCGACCGCTGTAGTCTGGCCTCGTTCAACGACAATCAGATCCACGCTCACGATCTGGGCACGATCCTCGATCAGCACGGCCTCGCGATTCGTGCCGGCCACCACTGCGCCAAGCCGCTCATGCGGCGCCTCGGCGTGATGGCCACCGCGCGCGCATCGTTCTACATCTACAACGATCTCGACGAAGTCGACCGGCTCGTCGAAGCCCTGTTCGAGGCCCGCAAGGTCTTCGGCCTGGCCACCTGAACGCTGGAGAGCACCGATGCAGGGACTCGACGACCTGTACCGCGAAGTCATTCTCGACCATTACCGCACGCCGCACGGCTCCGACGCGCTCGAGAACCCGGCCGTAAAGGTGGAAGGCTTCAATCCGCTGTGCGGCGACGAGCTGGTGATGGAGATGTCGGTCGACGCGGACGGCCGCATCACCGCCCTCCACATCGAGCCCAACGGCTGCTCCATCTCGGTAGCCTCCGCCTCGATGCTCGTGCAACAGCTCTCGGGCAAGACACTGCAGGAAGCCATCGCGCTCAAGGACATCTTCAAGGCCGTCATGCGTGGCGAATCCTGGCCGGCCGGCCAAGACTTCGGCGACCTCGAGGCACTCGAAGGGGTCAAGAACTTCCCGGTGCGGGTAAAGTGCGCGCTGCTCGCATGGATGACGCTGGAGCAGGCGCTGGCGCAGTACGACCCGGAACTCGCCGGGCAGGTCGAAGCCGACGATGACATCGAAGTCAAAACCCACTAAGCAGACACTGACAAGATCAGACCAGCCCCCTGAGGGAAACGCCATGTCGATGCCAAACAAGGAAGAAGTCCTCGAAGCGATCCATCCGGTGACCGATCCCGAGATGAACATCTCGATCGTGGATCTGGGCCTGATCTACGATGTCGAGGCCGACGAGGACACGAGCAAGCTGAACATCAAGATGACCCTGACGTCGCCGATGTGTCCGGTCGGTCCCCAGATCATGGGGGCGGTGCACAGCACCGCGCTGCAGATGGACAACGTCGAAGAGGTCGAGATTCAGCTGGTCTGGTCGCCGCCCTGGGACCCGCGCAATATGGCCACCGACGACGTCAAGATGATGCTGGGGATCTGGGAATAGGATCCTGGCCACAGGCCGATCGGCGCTCGTGTCAGACCACACGCGAGCCTGCCCCGGCCCAGACCGCGCACCGATCGCCGTGCTAATCTGAACAGGTAGCTACCTACACCTTCACCGAAGCGGAGCAACCGTCTTGTCTCTCCAACGCACGGCCCTTGCGGTCTGCACCCTGGCGCTCATCGCTAGCCCGGTCTGGGCCCAACAGGCCCCGAGCAACGACGACGTGCTGTATGCCCTCCAGGACGTCAGTCTGACCCTGGAAGGTGTCCAGGTGCGCAGCTCCCTGGGCTCGGCCGAGGCCGGCGGCAACGCTCTGCTGCAGTTGAACGATGGCACGCTGGTGGACCTCCAGATCGTAGCCAAGCAAGACGGCTGGACAGTCCGTGACATCTCGCTGGTGGCCGGTAACGCCGACAACTTCCGCGGCTGGACCGAGCCATGGCGTGATCGCGTCGACGCCGCCCAGGACTTCCTCGCCAGCGTCGAGGCGACCGGTCCCGAACAGCGCGCCCCCGAGGAATTGGCGCCGCTATCGTGGTTCGAGGACCCGGATCAGAGCAGGCGCTTGTGGGGCATGAACTCGATGACCTACCGCATGTTGCAGACGCTGCAACAGGTACCGGTGCTAGGAGGCCCCACCGGCGGTGGCCGCGCCTCCGATCCGGTCCCGCG
>JAJCXS010000090.1 GCA_029263335.1 Acidobacteriota bacterium
ACGTCGGTCGCCACCAGCACCCTGAAACGACCCCGCTTGAATCCGGCCAGCGCCTTGGTACGAGCAGCCTGACTCTTGTTGCCGTGGATAGCGGTGGCGGGAATCCCCGCAGCCAGAAGCTTTTCCACGACCTTGTTGGCCGCGTGCTTCATCTGCGTGAAGACGATCGCCTTCTCGATGTGCTTGTCGTTGAGCAACGACACCAGCAGCGCGCTCTTGTTCTTCTTGCCAACGAACAGCACCTTCTGGGCAATTCGCTCCACCGCCGGTTTGTCCGGGGCCACCGACACCTGCACGGGATCGCTGACCATGGTGTGGGCCAGCTCGGTGATCTTCGGGGGCAAGGTGGCCGAGAAGAACATCGTCTGACGCTCGGCCGGAATCTCCGACAACACCTTCTTGATGTCGGGAATGAACCCCATGTCGAGCATGCGATCGACCTCGTCAAGGATGAAGACCTCGACCTCATCGAGATGGATGTATCCCTGCTCCATCAGGTCGAGCAAACGACCCGGTGTGGCCACAAGCACATCGACCCCGCGATTGAGCGCCTTCACCTGCCGAAACTGATTGACGCCACCAAAGATCACGGTGTGGCTAAGCCGCAGGAATCGACCGTAGGTATGGATGCTCTCGCCGATCTGGGCCGCCAGCTCCCGCGTGGGAGCCAGAATCAGGGCTCTCGGAGTGCCCTTGTGAGGACGGCGCGAGTTACGCGCAAGCCGCTGCAGCAGCGGCAGCGTGAAGGCTGCGGTCTTGCCGGTGCCGGTCTGGGCGCAGCCCAGCAGATCGCGTCCCTCCAGCAAGTGCGCGATGCACTTTTCCTGAATTGGCGTGGGGCGCACGTAGCCCTCGGCCTCAACAGCGCGCTGGAGTTCTGGGATCAGCGCCGCGAAGGCGCCCTGCGCCTGGCGCTGCCCTTGAGGTGCGGACCGCGCGGTGCGCGCACTCTGCGCATGGGGTTGTTCTGTCATGGTTTCTTTCCTCGGTGCGGATTGTCTACAGATCTCTACCCGCCGCACGCGTGGAAAAGAAAAGATCGCGAGAATCGCGATGGTCCGTCATCTGAGCGCAAGCGCACGGACGCGGCTAGAACTGATCTGAAGTCGCTCGAAGGCGTTAAGGAACGCCCCGCAAACCATCAACGTGAGGGAGCGTCTTCCTCGCGTAATCGGAGATACCGACGCGAAGTAAAGAAAGCGTAGCACAGGGCACGCGCACCCGAACGCCTAAATCGTCCGGCGAGGCGTTCAGCCACCCGGCCTCATTCCCGCCGGTGACGTGCTGCCATGGCCGCGCCAATGGCAACACCGATCGCTATTCCGGCCCCGATGTTGTCCATGGCTACTCCCAGCGCCACACCAATCGCGATGCCGGCACCCATGAGCCCGCCCTGCTTCTTGCCGTTTCCCTCGCGTGACATGTTCAACGTTTTCCCCGTTGTTGCTTCGCAGGCACGAACCCTGCGGCGTGCCATCCTGGCTGGGATCTCACCGTGGTCATTAGCGAACGGTTGTCGGATCGATCCGCGTCGGAGTTGCTGCCCCCGACACGATCGTACTGGCCACAACTGCGATCCCGTCAATCGTATCGGTCAGATGGCCGAGATCCAGCGTTTCGACTTCGTCCGAAACCTGGTGGTAGTCCGGATCGATGTCGATCTGCGTTGTGCTGATGGTGTGGGCGGGCACTCCGAGCCGCGCGAAGGTGGCGTTATCTGAGCGATAGAAAAGGTTCTGGTCGGGGTACGGATCAGCGTGGAAACTGTATTCGGTACCTAGCGCGGATTGTTGAAGGATGGCCCCGAAATCCGAACGCTCGAAACCGGTAATCCAGGCGCTGCGCGGCCCCGCGGCACTCACCTTGCCGATCATCTCTATGTTGAACATGGCCACGATCTGGTCAGCATCCAGCTGGCGAGCCAAGTAGTTGGAGCCGTGCCCGCCGATCTCCTCGGCGGTAAACGCCGCGAAGACCAGGGTGCGTTCAGGCTGCTCCTTAGCGTTGAAGTAGCGCGCCAGTTCGATGACCGCGGTCGTTCCCGAGGCGTCGTCGTTGGCGCCGTTCGCGATCGCGTCGCCGCTGACCTCCTCACGCACACCGATGTGATCGTAGTGCGCCGAGAACAGGACGATCTCGTGACTTCGCCGACCGGGAATGACGCCAACGACGTTCGCGAGGCTGTTCTCTTTTACGGTCGCGCTCGCGACCACCTCGAATGAGGTGGCCGCGGGAACGTCGACCAACGCCATGATCGTGCTGGGTCCATCGGTGGGCTCGTCCGACCGCCACCCTCCGGCGCTGAACCTCTGCAAACGCTGGAAGAGCTGTTCGTGTTCGCGGCTGATCAACATCAGCGCATCCACCCGATCGCGTCGCACCAACCCGAAGGCCTGCATCGGATTGTCACCGGCACCGACGGTGACGACCTGGATCGGATCATCGCTACTCCAGCGCACCGACGTCGCGCCGGGGCTGCAGGCGAGATCGTCCCGGCCAATCGCGGTGCCATCGATCGTGACCTCACAATCGTCCAGCTGCAGCGAGTAGACGGCAAAACTCTGCAGATACCCTTCCGCGCCCTCGAACGATGCCAGGCCCATGGCGGCGAACTCCGCGCCGATGAACTCCGCGGCAGCGTCGGCACCGGGTTCGAAGGCTCGGCGACCCAGCATCTCGTCTGCGGCCAGAGCCGTAACGATGCGCGCCACATTCGCTGGGTCGATCTGCGGCTCGGCTACACCGCAAGCCGACAGGCTGGCCACGGTCACGACAAGCGCGACGCACTTCGCCGGGTGGATCATCAAATGCCTCTCCCCGTTCTTGTTGATGCAGGGCAGGATGAGTTCTGCCGGTAGTCCCGAGCGATTGTCCCACGATCCCCACGAAGCGGGACGTTGCCTCGTCACCGCTCTGCCGCCGAAGAGTCCTCGCCACCGAAGCGAATGCCGATGCGCTGCAGGAGCGGGAATGGTGGCTCGCCACCAATGAACACGAAGATGTCGTCCGCGTCGACTCGTTGCTCGCCCCCGGGAACGGCCAGACTCACGCGGTCGCCGTCGATCTGGGTGACGTTCGACTCGAACATCGGGCGGATGTACCGAGCGCCAATCATCTGCTCGCTCAACGTCTGGTTCTTTCGCTTCACCCGCATCAGCCGCGGCTTCCTGTAGGAGAGCGTGACCTCATTGTTTCCGTCGTTGGCGAGCGCGGCGGCGGCCTCCACGGCACTGTCGCCACCGCCGACAACGAGGATCCTCCGCCCCGCGTAGGAGGCAGCATCCATGAGCCGATACATGACGTTCGGCTGCTCCTCTCCGGGTACGCCCAACTTGCGTGGCGTGCCTCGACGGCCGGTCGCGAGCACCACGCTGCGAGCGTAGAACTCGCCGCCGCTGGTACGTACCGTGGCGCGACCATTGACGCTCACATCCAGCACTCGTCGGCCGAACTCGATCGGCACCTCGAAATCCCCCACGCACTCCTGAAGAATGGCCAGCAGTTCCTCCTTGCTGTACTCCTCGCGCTCCATCGTGCCCCACTGCGGTATCTGCGTGGGTTGGGTCAGCACCAGCTTGCGGCGTGGGTAATGGAGCACGGTGCCGCCGAGGCTCTGCTCCTGTTCCAGGATGCAGACGCGAAGTCCACGAGCCTTGGCTTCCAGCGCCGCGGCAACACCGGCCGGCCCCGCACCGACGATGACCATGTCCAGCGTATCCTCGCCACCGCCTGGCGCGTTGGCCAGGCGCGCCGCGATCGCCGCTGTCGCGTCTCGCCCCTGTTCGAAAGCGAAGCGAATCAGCGCCAGGCCACCCAGCTCCCCGACCACGTAAACCCCTGCTACCGTCGATTGATAGGTCTCGTCGAGCAGGGGCATGTCGGCTCGAGCACTCACGTCGCCGAGACC
>JAJCXS010000091.1 GCA_029263335.1 Acidobacteriota bacterium
AATCTCGAATCCGAGTCGATGACGTCGGATCAGGTCGCGGCTGAATTCAGGTAGCTGCGGTGAGATCGCCGTCAGCGTCGCGCCCGCCTGCTCGATTGCCGGCAACACAGCGTTCAGAGCGTCCAGCTCTGCGTTGCAGTACGGTCACCAGTTGCCGCGAAAGAACGCAACGACTGCAGGCCCGCGTGACAGTAAACCGGACAGGCTCACGGGGTTGCCGCTGCTGTCGGGCAGATCGAAGTCGGGTGCCTGGTCTCCCTCGCCGTGGGCGGCTTCGTGTGCGTTCGAATCAACGAGGGTCCGCGTGGCGGCGTGCATCTGGGCCAGTGTCTCAGCCGGAATCCGTTCGACCGCGCCCTCCCTAATCCTGGCCAGGCGCTGTTCCAGACTTCGCATGCGAACTCCCCATGAGCGGGTTTCTGTTGTTGAAGGCGACGCCGCCGATTCTATGTTCCCGCGGTGCCCGTGGCCATGACTTTGCCACGCGCTGCCTACGATCAGTGTTTCCGCAGGTCGAGGGGCTGTTTTGATGCCGAGGCGTACTGGCTCCCTCGTCATCGCCTGGCCTTCGCTCAACGAAAGGGTCCTATCCTGTCGCGCCGTCGCCCATCCACGGTTCCCAGGAGTGCGGTGTCCGGTGCGGTGGGCCCGGCGCCCGCTCCTGCGTCAACTCATGGCGAACCCACAACGATCGTAGCGTTGCGGCCGCCAAAGCTCGCACTATTGAGCGCCGTGAAGCGTGCCCGTCGAGTTAGCGGTCCGCCGACCACATGCCGGAGTTCGCAACCCTCGCCGACGTGCTCGAGATTGGGCGTGCAGGGCAAGAACTCCTGCTCCATACATCCGATCGCAGCGACGAGTTCTAGTACGGAGCAGGCACCCAGAGCGTGGCCCAGAGTCGCCTTCAGCGCGGTAACCGGCACGACGTCGGCCGCCGCGCCCAGTGCCTCGCGTATTGCGTGCGCTTCGTGGGGGTCGTTGATGCGCGTGCCCGGTCCGTGCGCGCACAGCCAGTCGATGTCGCTCGGGGCAAGTCCTGCGTCAGCCACCGCGTCGCAGATTGCGCGGGCACGCTCGGCCACGCTATCGCTCGGCCTGACCCCGGCCACGCCGTCGGAGGTTTGCTGGAACCCGAGCAGTCGTGCGCGACTCGGCGCGCCTCGATCACGCGCCGTCTCAGCCCGTTCGAGTACCACGGCAGCGCCCGCTTCAGCCAGGACGGTGCCGTCGCGGTCGCGGTCGAAGGGACGGCACGCCTCGGCAGGGCTAGCGGTGTTGCGCGAGCCCAGCCTGGCATCCGCGAAGAGTGACACCAATTCGGGAACGAGCGGCGCCTCGCCAGCGGTGACGACAACGACATCGATCGCACCCGTCTGAAGCAGATCACGAGCGACGCCGAGGGCCGAGGCCGAGGAACAGGAACCATTCGAGAGCGCCATGGCGGGGCCGCGAATCCCGTGCTGCGCGCAGAGGTGGCCACCTGCCGAGCCGTTCATCGCGGTGGCGACGATGCGTGCGCCTGGGCCACGCTGGTTGCTCAGACGCTGCCGCTGGTACGCGAGCGTCTCGCCGAGGTTGCCGGTCGAGGTGGCTTCGCTGATCGCGCAGCGTGCGGGCTCGCAATCCGCGACTGGATTGCCGGCGTCCTGCAGCGCCATCTCGGCGGCTACGGTCGCCAGCTGGGCCGCCCGGCCGAGGCGTCGGGCGACGTTTCGCCCGAGCACGTCAACCGGCGCGAAATCGCGAGCCGGCACGCCGATCATTGTTCCGTCCGGGTCGGCGTTGAGATGCCGGACGAGCGGTTTGCCGGCCGCGAGCTTGTCGACGAGAGCCTCTACTCCCGACCCGGCTGCGCTCACGACGCCCAGGCCCGTGATGACGACACCGGCTACCACAGCTCACCTCCTGGGTCCGTGGATGACAGGAGGGCGACGCTCGCCTTGTTCCAGAGGTTGCCCACATAGCGGCCGAAGGCGCCGGGCTCGTCCATTAGCCGGCCAAGAAGATCCAGCCGTGGAGCTCCTTGACCGTACGTGTGGATCCGGTAGTAGCCGGAGGCGCTCAGCAGGAAGGACCGCTCTCGGCCCTCGCGCAGGGGCGGTGCGGCGAAGCGGGCGATTGCGTCGCCTTCGAACGGGGGCATCTCGAATCGCTCTCCGTCTTCGAGCAGCAGGGCCGCGGTGAGATCGCGTCCGTCCGCCTCGCGAACGTCGAGCAGCTCCAGTTCGGTGATTTGCGTGATGGCGGCGGCTGCGAAATCGGCCTCGATCGCATCGATCTCCCACAGCCCGGCCGTGGCATCGAGCTTGAGGCGCAGGGTGTCGCCGGCAACGCCGTCGAGGTCGATTTGCAGGCCCCGGTCACGCATGACCGTGGGCCCGACTTCCCACACATGATTGACGGTGCGCCAGCCGGCTGAGGTTTGTACCTGCACCCGCAGCATCGCCTCGCGCAGAGCGGCACTCTTCCAACGATCGCGCGCCGCCGGCGAGCTCTCCATGAACTGGTACCAGGCTTCGGGATCTGCACCCAGAAGCGTATTCACGTGACCCTGGAGGTAGGCGCCCCAGGCGGTGTTGCGTAGGCGCAGCGCGAGTTGCACGGTGGAGCTGTGCGCCGGCCGCTCGAAGTCGACAATGACTCCGTCACGCACCGGGTCCGAGTCCGTCCGCCGTGCCATCCCAGGATGGCTGGTCCAGGTGCTTTCGTCGCGGTAAGAGACGAGGCCGTTGACGTTCTGGCCGTCCAGCGTCCTCGCCCGTATCGGCGCTCGGGGGGTGGCGAGCGCTACAGGGGTCCCGTCCTCGGCCGGTACGACGAGGACGCCAGGGGCGTGATCCACGGCGTAGGCTCGCAACGAGTCGACGTACTGGGTCTCGTTCAGTTCGTTCCTCACTCGCAGGAGCAGTTCGCCGTCCGCGGCACGCGCACGGCGCAAGCCAGTCGTGTCGGTACGCTGGCCAGCCGCGACGAGCGAACCGCCGAACACCTCGGCCTCCAGAGCCCAATCGGACCCGTCCCAGGAGTAGATATAGGGGCACGAATACGTCGGTGAAGGCGTGGGCGCCACGTCACCGGAACTGGCGACGAGAGCGACGACGGCGACGATTAACGCTGCGACCACGAAAGTGCCGCCATTTTCGCCACCTTTGTCCCAGTGCACCGCGCGAACAGTTCTGGCCTCGAGGAGTCGATGGCCACCGTCGGAATCCAACTCAATCTGGTAGAGCGAGGGAATGGATCCACTGTTGGCCATCTCAGCGATGAGCTTGCCTTCGAACTGCGCCCCGTCGGAGTCCGTGATGGCGCGTACCCGGTCGTACGCGAGGCGCGTTACCCGACGTGAGTTCGGTTGCAGCACCTCGAGTTCGAGGACATCGAAGCCGACCAGCGTGCCGTGCACCACCGAGCTCTCGTCGGCGAGGATCTCCACGGTGCCCAGACGAGGCAGGAGTGCCTCACCTGACGCTCCGTAGCGTCGCGATTCGTACTCCTCACCGTATGCGGTGGGCCCGACCCGGGTCGTTCCGCGGAACTTGCCCTGGACATAGGAACCGTCACGCATCTCGAGCGTGACTGCGTTGTTCTGCTTGATCTCGTCGACTTGGCCCGGCGACGTGATCTGGGGTCGCGCGCTCGAACATCCCGCCAGGGCGACCTGGATGGCAATGAGGGCGGACGCCAAGGGGCGTGATGGGCGCATGATGTGACCTCCGGTTGCGAGCCGTCCCGGGGACATCCCGGATGGGGGCGCGTCTGCGTCCTAGAGTCGCGCCGCGTGGGTCTGCAGTCCTGAGGGAGATCTTAGGAATCGCTGAAAGCGACTCGGCGGGCGTCTCGGGCGCCCATCTCAGCGCGGCAGCGTCGGGCGGTTCCGGGGGCTGCGACCAGGTTTCCGTCAGGTCGTTGATAGCCACCCAAGCCATGACGGCGGTAAAGAAGACCCGATGATCGGTTTTTTTGTTGAGGCGGCCTTCCCTGGCCTGTTGTGAGCGACTAGGGTGAGATTACGGCGTTGATCCCCTCGGTCCCGCTCCTCAAAGCAGCCCGTGCTGTTGTCGGATGAAGGTGGTCCTGATGCATATTCCGCAGACTTCCGCACTCGTCGTTCTGGCTTCGATCGCCGTCTCCGCGATAGGACTCGCTGCCGCTCTTACCCCGAGGGCGGCCGGGCCGCATGATGCCCCAGGCCGCGAGTTCGATGCCGAGGCCTATTGGCTGCCACGTCACCGCGAGGTGCTGGCCGAGCGCAGATCGGCGTATCCGGTAGGCGCGCCGCCGGCGCAGGTCAGCGCGAAGGTCAAGTTTCGCAACCCTAAGCGAGTGAGCACGGACATCCTCGGAGTTCCGCCGGCGACTCTACCTACCGCTCAAGCAGAGACCCAGACCGAGCCCTACGTGGCGGTCAATCCGGCAGACCCGGATCACTTGCTTGCCGCCTGGCAGGAGACTCGCTTTACCGATGGCGGGGCGCGTTCGCTGGGCGTGGCGGTGTCAACCAGCGGCGGTCGCAGGTGGACCGACGCGCTGCTCCCTGGGCTTACCATTGTTGACGGCGGCGAGTGGGATCTGGCTTCCGATCCGTGGCCGACGTTCGGGCCGGACGGGATCGCCTATTACAACAGTCTGTTGGTGTCCGATGACGAGGATCTGGGCACCAATGCGATTGCAGTAAGCGTTTCGCGGGATGGTGGCTTTACCTGGGGCGCGCCCGTGGAAATCGTTCGCGACGATTTCGACTTCAACGACAAGAACTCCATGGTGGCGGACGCTGTAGCCGGCAGCCGACATCGCGGCAACGCCTACGTGGGGTGGGACGTCAACGTTCTCGGCAACGGAGGGTTCGGAGCGCAGCGAATGGTGGTCTCGCGCTCTACCGACGAGGGCAAGAGTTGGAGCAAGCCCAAGCGGCTCGTCCAGTCCGCCACCAACATCGGCATCGTCATGCGCGTAGGACCGGACGGTACCCTTTACGCTGTCTGGTCGGGCGCCGATGCTGTTGACACGAACCTGTCAATTCGCTTTGCCAAGAGCACCAACGGAGGTCGCAGATTCACCAAGGCGGTCAAGATCGCGGACGCGCTGTCGATGGGGGTGAAGGGATTTCGGTCGGGCTCGATACTTCCCTCGTTCGACATCGATCCGACCACGGGCGATCTGTTCGTAGTGTGGTCGGATGGTCGGTTTACCGGCGCGGACCAGGTCGCGATGAGCGTGTCGCGTGACGGCGGCGACACCTGGACGACTCCTGCCCGAGTCAACGACGGCCCGGCCATGGTGCCCGCGATGACGGTCAGCGTGGCAGCCAACAGGGCAGGCGAGATCCTCGTCGGCTACTACACACAGCGCAATGCCGATCCGAGCGCCACGATCGTGGACTACTACGTGAATCGGTCGGTCGACGGAGGCAACACCTTCGAAGAGGGTGTGCGGGTTACGCGCAAATCGTTTGATGCCAGCGCGGCGGCGCTCGCCGGCGGACGGGAGTTGCGCATCTTCCTGGGTGACTATGTCGGCTTGGCGGGCAGTGACGAGGGCTTCTACGCGGTCTTCACCGCGGCGCTCAAGAGGTCCAAGCTCGGCGCCGGTCGGCAGGCTGACATATTTGCCTCTGTCTCGCGCTGACTATATTGTAGTCACCGTAGTGCGCAGAGGCCGACAGCGCCCTGCTCCGCGGTTCTGAACAGTCAGAGGCCACCGTGGCCAGCCGCGGTTCCGGCTCTCTGCCTCCGTGGCCCTGATCTGTCTCAGCGCTCGCAGAAGAGGTGAACCAATGTGGACCCGGCGCGTCTCTACCCTTGCTGTCCTGGCTACGGTCGTCGCTTCCGCCGTTGGCATCGCTGCCGCCCTGGAGCCACGCCAAGCTGCATCGCACGAAGACGCCGCGAGTGAAGCCAACGACGAGGCCTACTGGCTGCCGCGCCACCGTGCGCTTCTTGCGCAGCGGCGCAGCTCCTATCCGGTGGCCACGCTGCCGCCGCACCAGCCGGCCCGACTCAAGTTCAAACGAAGCAAGAGAATCAGCGGTGACATCCTGGGGGCTCCACCAGCGGACATGCCGGACGCGCAGGGCGAGACCCAGACCGAGCCCTACGTGGCGGTTAATCCGGCGGACCCGAACCACCTGCTCGCCGGCTGGCAGGAGACGCGTTTCACTGATTGGGCTGCGCGCGCGATGGGCGTGGCAGTTTCCACCGACGGCGGTCGCAAGTGGGTCGACGCCCTGCTCCCCGGAGTCGCTGTCGCTGCAGGTGGCGAGTCGGACCGTGCCTCGGATCCATGGCCAGCTTTCGGTCCCGATGGTGTGGCGTATTACAGCAGCCTGCTGGTCTCGGACGAGCTGCTCGAGCCCAATAGCGTGACGGTGAGTGTGTCGCGCGACGGCGGGTTCTCGTGGGACGCCCCGGTGGAAGTATTTCGCGACGGCCATCTCCATGACAAGAACTCCATGGTCGCCGACACGATGGATGGGAGCCCACACCGGGGGAATGTGTACGTTGGCTGGAACACGATCGCTCTCGGGCCGCCGTTCTTCAGTAAGCGCACTCTGGTTTCGCGCTCGACCGATGAAGGTCGGAGTTGGATCGAGCCCGTGATCCTCGTCGAAGGTGGAAGGAACATCGGTATCGTGATGCGGATCGGTCCGAACGGCACCGTCTACGCTGTTTGGGCTGGCGCTAACCGTGGCGCCGCCAATCTATCCATCATGTTTACCAAGAGCACCAACGGTGGTCGTAGCTTCCGCAAGGTCAAGGAGATCGCCGACATGCTGCCCGTTGGGACAGCGGGATTCCGAAGCGGTGCGATCTTGCCCTCCTTTGACATCGACCCGGCCACGGGCGACATGTTCGTGGTCTGGCCGGACGCGCGCTTCAGCGGCACAGATCAGGCAGCCTTGATCGTGTCGCGCGATGGCGGCGCAAGCTGGACGCCGCCCGCGCGAGTCAACGACGGGCCCACGGACGTGTCGACGATGACCGTGGGCGTGGCTGCCAACGCCGCCGGACAGATCGTCGTGGGCTATTACACCCGTCGCAACGCTACATCGAAGACGACTACGATCGACTACTACGTGAATCGGTCTCGTGATGGTGGACGGAGCTTCGAGGACGGCGTCCGGGTGACGCGCAAGTCTTTCGACGCTAGCGTCGCGGCGCTGTCGGTCGGGGACGACGACTCGAGCATTTTCTTGGGTGACTACGTTGGCCTTGCTGGTGGAAGACGACGCTTCTACGCGGTCTTCACCGCCGCTTTCAAGAAGTCGAAACTCACCGCTGGTCGTCAGCCGGACATCTTCGGCGCTGCGTCACGGTGATTCCCCGATCTCGTCGAGGACGCGCTGTAGCACCGGGTCCTGCCCCGCTTCAAAGTGGGCGAAATTTGTCGCCACCGTGATGTCAGGAGAAACCGAGCCGACGGCGATGTTCAACCGGTCGCGGCCAGCCAGGTGACAGATCGCGCGGTCGTGGCAGCCGTCGGCCAGGTTGTGGAACTGTTTCGCGTAGCCGATGCGGATGCCACTGTCGGGCAGCGTGATCGGGCCGGGCGCCTCGGCCCAGAAGCTGGCGAAGTCGCCGACATGTTCGCCGACGACGATGGTTCGATCGGGGTGTGCCGCCTTGGGGAAGAACGACGTGTAGATGCCTGCCGAGAACGTCCCGTGGTCGGTAAGCACGTACACCTTGCCGCCGTCGCTGACCAGCTCCGGTAACCCTGATGCGAACTTCGCCGAGCGCGTCAGGTCGCCGCCGCCGTTGTGTCTGTTATCGAGCACAATGGCGCGTGGCGGGTCGTTCTCGAGTTCACGCTCGACCTTCTTGATGAAGTCCTTCAGGGTGTTCCCCTGGCGACCGATATTGGCGCGCAGCTGAATGTAGGCGACGTCGTTCTCGAGCCTGTGGGAACGGAAGATCTGTGTGCTCTCGCTCAACACGAGGGGTGGTGTAGCCTCGGGGTCGCGCGCCGTTACCCAATCGGCACCTTCTCCCGGCAGCGGTCGCGGTAGCAGCACTCCCCATGCTGGAACCCATCCGGCGCTCACTGGGCCGGGCTCTGACGCCACCGTCGCCGCGAAAGCCTCAGCGTCGCGGCCTACGACCTGGAGCGTGAGTTCATCGGGGCTCGCCGCCAGGCCGATGGCATGGAGTAGTCTCGGCGAGAGCAGCAGGGACATCGCTGCAAAGCGCCGGAATGCTGCCCGATTGCCGCCATGGTATTCCATCAGGCGTGGCTCGAGTTCCTCCAGCGAAGTACCGTCGATGCCGGTGATGCGTGCGCCGATGAGCGCCGCGTGCTCGCGGCGAGCGCGAACCACATACAACCCGTCCGAGAACCAGTAGGTGCGCAGCGGTAGAAGCCCGAATTGTCCGTAGACCGGGCCGCCCGAGACGTTGGAGTGCCCGTTCTCGGCGAGCCCGACGAGCCGCCGAACCGCCATGTAGAAGTCGGCGTCAGTGAAGGTGCTCGCGCGCTGTCTGTATTCGGCGAGCAACGAATCGGCCTCGGCTCGGGCCTTGACGCTGAAGCTCTGCTCGAGCTTCATCCACCGACCTAACTCCTCGAGATCGGCGGTTCGGTCGACCGGTGCGAGCCCGTCGCGCGCCGTGCCGACGGGTGCTGTTCGCGCCACCGTGGCACTCACGCCAAGGGCGGCGCTCATGCCGACGATCATTAACAGACGATGAGTCATTAGTAGCTTCTCGGGGGAGGCCAAGGGTGTGCAACGATGCAGCGGCGCGCACGCGATGGGTGAGCGCCGACTATGACATAAATTGGAATAGTATTGCCAGCACCCAAAGGGGTCGGCGGCAACACCGCGAGTAGGCGCATCGAGTCCTGCGCGATACCCTCGGCTTGGCTGCGCCGCCCCAATACAGAGGAGTCCAATGATGCGCCCATCCGTTCTCGCCGTCGTCCTTACCCTGGCACTGTGCGTACCTCTAGTTGCCCAGGATGCGGAGCCGGGACTGTATGTAATCCTCGACGGCTCAGGATCGATGTGGGGCCAGCTACCCGATGGCACGCACAAGATCACCGCTGCGCGCGATGTGGTGCAGCGCTTTCAGGTGGAGGACTACACGGGGAGAGAGCTGGCGTTCCGTGTGTACGGCCATCGGCGCGAAGGGGACTGCTCCGACAGCGAGCTGGTGGTGCCGTTCTCGGCGCCACAGGAAGCGATTTCGCGCATGTCGACCTTCGCTGATCAGGTCAATCCGAAGGGTAGGACGCCTATTTCGCGCAGCCTACGTGCGGCGCTCGAGGACTTTGGCGATCGACCGGGCGACATCATCCTGATATCCGACGGCATCGAGACGTGCGGCGAGGACCCCTGCGCCCTAATGCGGGAGTGGCGCGACAAGAACATCAACATTGGCGTCCATGTGGTGGGCCTGGGCCTCGAAGACAAGGAACGGGCCGCGATGGCCTGCATCTCTGAGGCGGCCGGCACTCCGTACCATGATGCGCAGACGGTCGATGAGTTGGTCGCCAGTTTGGAAGAGATCCGGCAGGAGTCGCTCGGGTCCATGGAACCGGCTGATCCCCGAGACGACAACGAACCGGAGTGGCAGGTGCTCGACATCATCGCCACCAACGAGGCTGGCGAGGCCCTGCGGGTGCAGGGAACCGCGCGTTGGGAGGGCTCAGAACCCGTAGAGGTGACCAGCAACGGCCACAATCGCGTGCCGCCGGGCGAGGTGGAAGTCAGGGTCGGCGTGCGTACCCGCAACGGCGATCTCTACCAGCCCGTCACCGCCAGGGTAGCGGTGTTGGCCTCCGGTGACACCGACTTCGAGGTCGTAGTGCCTGAGCCGCCATCTGTCACGGCGAGATTCGTCGAGCGCGGAGAAGATCGCGCCGGTGCCTTCATTACCGTCTTTGAGGACGGCGAAGAGGCGTTCGGATTTCGCCACATCGATCGTGCCTATGTCGATCCGGGGACCTATGAGTTCCGCAGTGCGCCGAACGCCGATAACGAGCTGACCGTGACCGAGACCTTCGCCGCCGGCGACCACAAAGAGATCGTCTTCGAACTGGTTCAGACGGTGCACGCGAAGATCAAGATCGTCGCGGCGGATAGCGGTGTCTGGTTCCGTTCCAACCCGGAACTCTGGCAGGACGGCGAGCACAAGTACCGCGTCCATCGCAACAACGGCGTGAGGGCTCTTCCGGGGACGTACGAACTGCGGCTGGAGCTTCAGCTCACGCCCTACACGCACGCGGATCTCGTCTTGACGACGGAACCCGAACAAGAGTTTGTCATCGAGGTCCCGGTGGGCCACGTCACGATCAAGTATCAGAACGCCGATGGCTCAGCTGGACGCGACGCGCGGGTGTTCCTCAGTCGCAAGAACGAGGACGGCCGCTGGGTAAGAGACACCATCAGCCAGACCAGCACGCGCATCCCACTCGTTGCTGGCGAATACCAGTTGGAAGGATGGAGTGTGCTCGGTGACTTCGACACCGTGCATTTCGAAATGGCCGTTGGCGAGGAAAAGGAAGTCGTCCTGCGAGCGAAGGCCGAGTAGCGCGTGACGAATCCGTGCGAGCAGGGCCGGTCAGTCCAGCGAACCCTCGGTGGCGAGCCGGTAGCCCACGCGTGAGACCGTCAGGATGTGTTTTGGGGCTGCCGGGTCCTCCTCCAGCTTGGCCCGTAATTCTCCGATGTGGGTGTCGACGGTTCGGGTCACGACCGAAGACGGGTACCCCCAGACTTCCTGAATCAGTTCTACGCGCGACGCCACAGCTCCGTCGCGTCGCAGCAGTGTCACCAGGAGATCGAACTCCTTGGGAGTGAGCGATACTGCCCTGCCGGCACGATGCACGGTGCGCGCGGCGAGGTCGATGCGTACGTCGCCGTAGCCGATCAGTCGCTCGGACTTGGGCTCGTCGCTGCCGCGACGAAGCAGGGCCTCGACGCGGGCGAGCAATTCGAGAATGCCGAACGGCTTGGTGACGTAATCATCTGCCCCGAGTCGCAGACCGCGGACGATGTCGGCCTCCTCTCCCCGTGCGGTGAGGATCAAGACCGGGACGTCTACTCCCTGGCGTCGCAGCTCGCTCAGGACGCGGAAGCCGTCGAGCTTGGGCAGCATCAGATCGAGGACGATCAGGTCGGGCGGCTCGGCTAGCTGCGAGCCGAGCTGCAGGCCTTCTTCGCCGTCGGCGGCAGTGACTACTTCGTATCCTTCGATCTCGAGATTATTGCGTAAGCCATAGGCCAGATCGATGTTGTCTTCGACCACGAGTACGCGGCTCACGTCGTGGCTCCCGGCTGCAGGAGGACCATGAATCGGGCCCCGCCCCCGGGCGCGGCGTCGATTGTCACCGAGCCATTCTGCGATTCCACAAGTTCCTTGACCAATGCCAGTCCGATGCCGGTCCCCGTGGTTTGCCCGGTGCCCGGCCCGCGCCAGAAACGCTCCCAGATCTTGGCGCGCTGGGCCGCTGGCACACCAGGGCCCTCGTCGTCGACCTGAAGTGCGACGGTACCGTCCTGCTGTGGGCGGACCGATACGGTGATCGTCTGACCCTCGGGTCCGTACTTGGTAGCGTTGTCGAGCAGGTTCAGGAGCACCTGCGCAAGCATGTCGCGGTCCGCGAGCGCTCGCACCTCGGCCGGTGCCGTCATCCGCACGCTGGCGTTGCGCGCGGCGGCGAGGGGTCGGAACGACTCGAGGACCTCAGCGCTAAAGCCGCGCAATTCCACCTGTTCAGGGGCGCTGCGCATCTGACCGGCTCGGGCCCGCGAGAACTGCAACAGGTTCTCCACCAGGTAGGTGAGCCGACGGGCTTCGCGATCCATGATCTCCAACGATCGCTGCCGTTCATCGTCGGAACGCACACGATCCAGCCGCAGGGTCTCCGCGAACATGCGGATCTGAGCCAGTGGCGTTCTGAGCTCGTGAGAGGCACCGGCGACGAAGCGCTCGCGTGTGCGTACGAGATCGCGCTCCTGACGCAACAGCAGTATGCCGGCCGCAGTGAGCGCGACGGTGATCAGAAGCATCGCTGCGACCGCCGGGATGCGCGAGTATGGAAGGCCGCCGATTACCAGCTTGGCCGCGGACGCCGACGGTATCGCCGCCTCGACGAGAAGGTGCCCCAGCCGCGGACCAAGGTCTGCGGACGCCGAGAACGTTGCATCGAACTCGGGACCGGATTGGTAGAGGGTCATACCGTCTGGCGAGGAAATACGGACCGAGATCAGATCGTCGCTGGGCTCCGCGCCGATCAGACTGCGCGGCAGGACCCGATCCACACGCAAGGCGGGCTCGAGCACGCTCCCGAGAGTCGACAGACTGGCTTCGAAACCCAGGATGGCGTCGCCGGATGGCTCCGAGCCAGCCACCGCGTAGACGATGAGTCGCCGCTCCGAACCTTCTTCATCGACGAACGCCGCGATGGGCCAACTCTCAGCCTCGGCCATGGATGCTTGCCGCGCGATGCGCTCACGAAGCGCGCCGTGGTGACTCACCGCCGGCCAGCCCTCGGGGACGCTGGTGGTGCCATCGGCGAGCCGGATCGCGAAGTAGCGGGTGGCTAGGTCACCGACACGTTGCTTTCCTCCTTGCGTGTTGATCACCGCGTCCGGTTCCGGGGCGCTCAGGCGGTCGCCGCTGAGCTGAAGTTGACGCAGAGTCGGAAAGAGGAGGTTGTAGTCGATCGTCATCGCCGTGCTGCCTGCGTACTGTTCGGCGGCCAGTTCAGCGTAGTCACGCAGCACCGACTCGACGGTCTGGCGCTGCTCACGGGCGGCACTGATTGCCGCATACCCGAGCGCGCCGACGACGATCAGGCCCGCGCCAAGGCACACGATCATGAGTCCGCGGCGCGCGCGACGCTCGTTGAAGATCGACATGCTTCAAAAGTAGTCGGAGCACCCGAGCAGGACAATGCGGCACCGAAGAGATGGGCGATTCTGACAACTTGCTGACATCGCCCGGACGTCGCGCTTGCAGTGTTCTTGCCGGGGCGCCACCTGCAGCGTTCATTTCCTTCGTAGTGTGCGTACGCAATTAGACATTCCGCCACGCAGGGCTCGCTCAGGCGAGCCATCCTCCCCGAAGGAGATCGCTCATGTCCTCTGTTCGTCGCTCGCTGATTCTGGGTCTGGCGGCCGCCATCGTGACCTCTTCGGCCCTGCTGATCGGGGTTAGTGGAGCCGGGGCGCAGGAGGGCGTTGAATTGCCCGACGACGTCAAGATGTTCCTCGAACGCGATCAGGTGCGCCGATGGGCGGGCCTGCTCGAGAGCGGAGGAAAGCTCTTCGCCGAAGGCTCGTGCGCGCGTTGCCACGGCGAAGGCGGGAGCGGCGGCCGCTTCGGCCCAGATCTGACCGATACCGAGTGGGTCCAGTCGAGCGGCGACCTGGCAGGCATTCGAGAGACGATCTTCTGGGGCGTGCGCCGCAAGGACTTCGCCAACGAGGGTAGCCGCTTTCAGATGAATCCCGGCGGCGGAATGGACATTGAGTTCGCCGACTACGACGCCCTGGCAGCCTACGTATGGAGCCTTAGCAACGGCAGATTCCTGCCGGAGCGCTAGAGGCGCGCCGCCCACTCGCGGGTAGATTGGCCATGTCGCCGAGGCGCCCTTGCCAATCTACCCGCTACCTCGTTATCGTGAGTTGCGAATCGGGCAACTTCAAGAACGAAGAGGGCAAATGGCGCACCTGGGGTCGGGAGCTTCTGCGCTACGCGGGACGGTCGCCCACGCGGTCGCTTGCATGATGGTCGTGGGCTTGTGGGGATGGAGCGCTGCGCCGGCAGCTGCGCAGGCGAGTGCCGAGCAGAGCGCTGCCGAGCCGAGCGTCGCCTATGAACCCGGGCCGGCTTATCCTTTTGGCCGACCCAACCCCGATGCTCCCTCGGAGCTGTCCCAGTTCGCCTTCATGATCGGCGAATTCGATTGCATCGATGAAATTCGCCAACGGGACGGAAGTCGCAGGCGATTCCGGGCGATCTGGAACGCGCACTACTTTCTCAACGGCTTCGGCATTCAGGACGAATACTGGACGCCTGACTTCCACACTTCCAACATCAGAATCTACGACCCGGCGGCAGGTCACTGGAAGATCACCTTTTTCCGCATGCCCGG
>JAJCXS010000092.1 GCA_029263335.1 Acidobacteriota bacterium
CAGAGTTCGGCGCACCGGGCTCGAGCCCTCCAGCCCTGGACCAACCGCTACAATCGTCACCGGCCCCACGCGGGCATCGGCATGCAAACTCCGATGTCCCGTCTCAAGGTGAGTCCGTGAACAACCTACTCAGAACTCACAGCTAGTCGTCGGGGTCGGACCGCAGCACCGCCAGGAAGGCTTCCTGGGGAATCGCGACTGAGCCGAAGGTGCGCATGCGCTCCTTACCCTTCTTCTGCTTCTCGAGGAGCTTGCGCTTGCGGGTGATGTCGCCGCCGTAGCACTTGGCGGTGACGTCCTTGCGCACTGCGTTGATGGTCTTGCGGGCGATGATGTCGCGGCCGATCGAGCCCTGCACCGGGATCTTGAACTGCTGCTTCGGGATTGTCTTTTCGAGTTGTTCGCATGCGTGCAGGGCACGGCCCCGGGCTTTCTCTCGATGCACCAACATGGCCAGGGCGTCAACTTTCTCGGCGTTGACCAGAATGTCCACCTTCACCAGGTCGGCGGTGCGGTAGTCGAGCATTTCGTAGTCGAATGAGCCGTAGCCTTGAGTCGTCGACTTGAGCCGGTCGTAGAAGTCGAACAGTACCTCCGCCAGCGGCAGGTCGGCCTTCATCTCCACACGACCGACCGCGAGGTAGTGGAAGTTGATGTCGGCCGCGCGGTTGTCACGGAGAAGCTCCATGACCGATCCGAGGTAACGGTCCGGCATCAGGATCGAGGCCTTGATGTAGGGTTCCTCGACGTGCTCGATGCTGCCCGGATCGGGATACTCCGATGGATTCTCGACCACGTTGGTTTCCCCGTCCATCGTGGTGATTCGGTACTGCACCGACGGGGCGGTGAGCAGCAACGACAGGTCGTACTCGCGGCTCAGCCGTTCCTGCACGATGTCGAGGTGCAGCAGGCCCAGAAAGCCACAGCGGTAGCCGAAGCCGAGCGCGCTGGACGAGTCCTTGGTGAAGGTCAGGGAGGCGTCGTTGAGCTTGAGCTTGTCGAGAGCCTTGCCGAGGTCGACGTATTGGTCCGACTGCATGGGGAAGATCGACGAGAACACCACAGGCTTGGCGGGCACGTAGCCAGGCAACGGCTCCTGTGCCGGTGCCGCCGCGGTGGTCATCGTGTCACCGATCTCGATATCACTGACCGACTTGATGCCGGCGATGACGTAGCCCACCTCGCCCGCGCTCAACGACTTCCCCTTCTCGCGTTTGAGTCGCACTAGCCCCAGCTCTTCGACGATGTATTCGGCGTCGGTATGCATCAGGCGGATGCTCTCGCCGCTCTTGAGCGTGCCGTTGACGACGCGCACGAGCATGATCGCGCCGCGGTAGGCGTCGTAGTCGGCGTCGAAGATCAGGGCCTGCAGGGGCGCGTCCACTTCGCCTGCCGGTGCCGGCAGCTTCTCCACGATCGACTCGAGCAATTCGGCAACACCGGTTCCCACCTTGGCGGAAGTGAGCACCGCCTCGAACGGGTCGAGCCCCAGATCCTCGTCGATCTGTTCGCGTACCTGCTCCGGATCGGCTGCGGGGAGGTCGATCTTGTTGATCACCGGCAGCATCTCGAGTTCGTGCTCGAGCGCGAGATAGAGGTTGGCCACGGTCTGCGCCTCGACTCCCTGGGCAGCGTCGATGAGCAGCAACGCACCCTCGCATGACATCAGCGAGCGGCGTACCTCGTGCGAGAAGTCGACGTGGCCGGGCGTGTCGATGAGGTTCAGCTTGTAGCGCTCGCCGTCAGCCGCCTTGTAGTCGAGGGTGATGGTGTTGCTCTTGATCGTGATCCCCCGTTCCCGTTCAAGCTCCATGGAGTCGAGCAACTGGTCGTGGAACTCACGATCGGTGACCGCACCACACTCCTGAATCAACCGGTCGGCAAGGGTCGATTTGCCATGGTCGATGTGCGCGATGATGCAGAAGTTGCGGATGTGAGACAGGTCGGTCATCGGACTCTGCGCGCACCGGCGCATGCATGTAGGTGACGGAGTGCCTCCGATTCTAGCGGGGCCAAGGCGCGACCGCGCGCCGGACCGGCGCCAACGGGTCGCGAAAGGTCTACTGCTGGGCGCTCTCGCTGGCCCGACCGCTCGTTACTCGCCGCCACGCGGCGCGGCCTCCGCGCGTTCGCGCAGCGCGACAGCGCCGAAGGCCAGAATGACCCCGTAGACGAGGATGTCGAGCAGAAATCCGAAGGGCAGGTTGCCGCGCAGACCGCGGGCGATGTTGGCGAGGGTGATCGGCAGGCCCTCGAATGGCAACAGGTACAGGAGCGCGGAAACCGTACGGAAGATCGTGAAAGAGGCCGCGACGGCGAGGTGCGGGGCCACCCACGCATAGCTCCTTGCCGTAGGTGTCCAGCGGCGCGCGAGCAGCAACACCACGGGCGTCGCGGCCGCCCACAGGTACCAGCTTGGCAGCTGCGCGAGCAGCAAGCCGAAGAAGGGCGCGGACCCGGACGGGCCGCCCAGTGCAAACCAGGCCTGTGTCGCGGCGATGAATGCCGGGACCGTCCACAGGGCGAGGAGGGCCGATGCCTGTCGGAGTCGAGTACTCACGTTATTACGATAGCCGGCGGCGGCACGGGGCGGGAACGCGAGCGCCGCGACCACGGCGCCCGCATATTCGCCGCGAGCAACTAGTAGCCGGGGCCGAAGAAGACGGCGTTCATGAACAGACCGTTGAGGCCGTCGAAGTAGGCACGGAAGTTCGGATCCTCGGCGAAGGCCACGATGTGGCCGCCGCCAGCCGACTGATACATCAAGTAGGGGGTGCCGGCGATGACCTCGAGTTCGTCCGGCCACGCTACGCCGGTAACGAGGAGCTCATCGAGCGGCAGGTAGGTGGCCACGTTGAGGCCCTTATCGATGGTGACGGGCTCGTAGATATTGCGCGACTGGGCGATCAGATTGATGTGATTGCCGTAGCCAAACGCCAGCCAGTGCTCGGGATCCAGCTGCGCACGGAGGATCGGGCCGGGGAGCCCGCTGGGCTGTTCCTCCTCCGGTAGCACGCCCTCGGGAAGGCCGGTCGAGATGCCGTCGACGGTCGTGGTCGCTTCGGTACCCTCCGCAATTTTCTTCACCTTGCGGCTGGTCGACAGTAGCCCGACCTTCTCCTCGGTCAGCCAACGGGTCGCGCCGCCGAGCGCGATGAGGGTGCCGCCGCCACGGACCCAGGCGCGCAGACCGGCGACGGCCTGTTCGCCGATGACGCCGCTATATCCTCCGCCGAAGAAACCGGCATCCGGCAGCACGAGAACGTCGAATTCCGACAGATCGGTTCGCACCAGTTGCTGGGTGCGAATGATCGAAACCGGATAGCGGTAGGCGACCTCGATCAGGTAGCGCGCCCATCCGGCTGAATAGGCGCTCGTGGGGCTGTCCCAGGCGATGGCGATCTTGGGTTGCTTGAGGTAGCGCACGCGGCCGCTGCCGAAGCTGAGGCCATCCTCCACCCAGGAGGTGTCCGTGGCGTGGAAGTCGACGCCGTGGTGTTCCGCGATCATCTGCAGCTGCGAGCGCAGGTCGTCCGGGTTATCCGCGGTCTTGATGATCAAGGAGCCAGCCGGGTATTCGCGTCCGCCGATGGTGAACGCGGCCCCGGCACTGTGCACGCGGATGTCGTGGCGATGGAGCGCTGACAGCCCCTCCACCGCTCCTTGCGTGCCCCATGGCACCAGGTAGGCGACCGTTGCCTCCCCGCCGTGAACCGTGGCGCTGGTGGCAGGCGCCGCAGCCAGCACGTCGCGCGCGAGGGAGTCGGCAGCGGTGGAAGGCTCACTGGCGGTGTAGGCCTCCAGATCGAAGAGCAGCGGCAGCGACCAACCGGTGATGTCGTAGATCTGGTCGCCTTCGCGGCGCAGGTAGCGACGGCGCTGCTCCTGCAGGAAAGGTTCGTCCATCGGCACATCGGGGCCGAGCAGCCCTTTGACGAACGCCTTGTTGGGCTGCGCCATCGAGATCCGATAGGTGCCGGCAGGGAACTCGCGGTCGACCGGTTCGCTGCCGTGATAGTCCCGTACGACGTTGCCGAACGGCTCGCTGGCGCGCGCCACCTCAACGCCTTGTTCCATGACCAACGCCATCAGCTTGTCGACGCGCGCCGGGTCCTTGCCCGGCGGCAGGATGATCTCGCGGATCTCGTCAGTCCGGCCCTGTTCGATGCCGTTCACGCCGAAACCATAGAAATCACGCAGGATGCCCTCGCGGTTGTTCGCGGCAAGCTCAGCCGTGGACAGCGACGCGATGTAGTGGTGCTGCACGGTGTCGCGGTAGACGAGCACGGTGTCGTCGTTGCGGGCGTACAGCAGTCCGCGCGACGACGCCTGTTCGTAGGTGAGCCCCATGGAGCCCTGATAGGTCGGCCAGCTGGCGCCGTAGCCCGGGTAGTAGGCGTCGAAGACCTCGCCGGTGAAGTACGAGAACCCCATACGATCGAACCAGCGGGCGTTGTTCTCGCCGACCTTTTCGGTCCAGTCCAACAATTCGGGAGCGATGTTGGGGTTGTACGGCACAGCCTGCGGCGGGAAATAGTAGCTGGAGTTGCCGCCCATCTCGTGTAGATCCACGTAGATCTGCGGCCGCCAGTGCATGAACGCGGCAACTTTGCCGCGAGTCTCGGGCTGGGTGAGAGCGAACCAGTCGCGGTTGAGGTCGAACAGGTAGTGGTTCGTCCGGCCGCGCGGCCACGGTTCGTTGAGTTCGACCGAGGCGTTGGTGGCGTCGGCCCACTGCCCCTTGGACTGTCGATAGTGGTTCACGAACCGGTTGCGGCCGTCGGGGTTCTGCATCGGGTCGATCACCACGATGCTGTTGGCCAGTACGGCGTCGGTAAGCGCATCGGTGGTGGCTGCCGCCAGGTGATACATGGTCAGCAGCGCGGCGTCGGTGCTGGAGATTTCGTTGCCGTGGACGCCGTAGGCGAGCCAGGTGATCACCGGATTGTCCGCGATGAGGGTCGCGGCGGCATCGGCACCCGTGATGCGTGGATCGGTCAGGGCCAGGTTGTTGGTGCGAACCTCGTCGATGCGCAGCTGGTTGGCCTCCGAGGCCACGACGACGTAGACAAGAGGCCGCCCCTCCCAGCTGCGAGCGTACTCGTGGACCGTTACCTTGGACGAAGAGTCGGCGAGGTGGTGGATGTAGCGGAGCGCCTCCTCCGGGGAGGTGATCCGTTCTCCCCAGGCGTGCCCGACGACATCCTCGAGCGTCGGAATCGCCGGGTCGAAACCGGCGTCGTCCGGATAGAAGGCAAAGTCGTCTTCACCGTGCATCTGGGCGCGCGCGTTCGGGGCGAGCGCCAGCACGGAGACGAAAAGAGAGATGACTACCAGGCGCAGACGAATCCTCATGACTTCCTCACGATTGGTCGCGGGCAGGGAAGGCTCGCCGTGGCCGCGAAGCGCGCGAGCGCTCCGGCATGGGCAGCCGACGGTGGCGGCATTCTCTCTCGCGGCGCCAACTCGTGCCACCCGGCCAAAGTCTGGTACTTTTCGGTCCATGAATCGTCAACCTGCGCGCCGAATCCGGATTCTTGCTGCGGCGCTGCTGTGCGCCGGCGCTGCTGCGCTCGCTGCGCCGACGGTTGCCCACGCGCAACAGGTGCCGACGCCAGAGTCTGTGCTCGGCTTTGCGGTCGGCGACGACTTCAAGCTCGCCAACTATGACGAGGCGATCGAGTACTTCCGCGTGCTGGAGGCTGCAAGCGACCGGCTGCAGCTGGTCGAAGTGGGCCGGACGTCGGAGGGGCGTGCCTGGTACATGGCGCTGATTTCGACCCCCGAGAACCTGGCGAGGGTGGAGGAGTACCGTGATATCGCGCGCCGGCTGGCAGCCCCGCAGGGGCTTACCGACGACGAAGCCCAGGATCTCGCGCGTCGCGGCAAGGCGATCGTGCATATCGATGGGGGTCTGCATGCCACCGAGGTAGCCCACGCGCAGCACACCTTGCAGCTGGCCCACGACATCCTCGCCAACGCCGAGGATCCCGCGGTCGCGACCATTCTCGACGAGGTCATCCTGATGCTGTGGCCGTCGGTGAATCCGGACGGGCAGAACATCGTGGTCGACTGGTACCGCGGCAACGTTGGCGGCCCCTACGAGGTGGCGCCCTTGCCGCAGCTGTACCAGAAGTACGTTGGCCACGACAACAACCGCGACGGCTACATGCTCAACATGATCGAGTCGCGCGTGCTGGCCCGGACGTGGCGCTACTGGGAGCCGCAGATTATCTACATCCATCACCAGTCTTCACCGTTCCCGACGCGCATCTGGCTGCCGCCGTTTGCGGAGCCCATCGCCAGCCAGGTGCATCCGCTGATGTCGCGCACGGTGAACGCCATCGGCATGCTCATTGCCCGGGCGCTCGAGGAACGGGGACAGGTCGGCGCGACCCACATGGGAACGGGCTTTGATGCCTGGTATCCGGGCTACGTCGACTACATGCCGATGTTGCGCAACATCGCCGCCTGGTGGACGGAAACAGCGCTCTATCGCTACGCGACACCGCGCTTCTACACGCTGCGGGATTTCCCGTCCGATCGCCGCGACCTGCGAACCGAATCGCTCTATTCGAGCCCCTGGCAGGGTGGCTGGTGGCATCTGCGCGACGCGGTCGACTACATGCTGACGGCCTCCATGGCGACGCTCGACTACGCCGCGAAGTATCGCTATGAGCTGCTCTACAACCGCTACCAGGCCGGCCGGGACACCGCTCGCAAGTATCGTGATGGGCCTCCCTACGCGTATTTCATTCCCACCGAGCAGCGCGACCCTGTGGCGGCGGTCGAGATGCTGCGCCGGCTGGCGTTCAACGGCCTCCGAATTGGCAAGCTGAGTCGGCCCGTGACCCACGAGGGCATCGACTACCCGGCCGACACCTGGGTCATCCCGATGGATCAGGAGACGGCCGAGCTGGCGGCGCAGGTTCTCGAGGCGCAGGCTTATCCGGATCTACGCGAATACCCGGACGGGCCACCAGAACAGCCGTACGATGCGGCCGGCTGGACGCTGCCGTACCAGATGGGTGTACGGGTGGTGACCGCGCGGGCGCCATTGGCTGCGGACGTGCGCGCCGCCATCGAAATGCTGCGCACCGAACCCGTCGGCTGGTCGGGCCACAGCGTGACCAATCCCGAGGATGACCCGGCGACCGACACGGCGGCGTTCGACTCCGCCCCCGGGGTCGGATTCGACACCGATCCTGTGGCGGCCGCCATCGTGCCCCCGCCCGGGCGTCTCACGGGTTCGGGCGATGCGATGGTCGTGGACCCGGCGCAGAACAACTCCTTCCGCGCCGTCAACCGCACGTGGGCCGAGGGTGGCCGGGTGCGGTTCATCGGCGGCGCCGCGCCGCGTTATCTGCTCACCGGGCTGCCGGCTGAAACGCAAAGGACCATGGTCGAGGAACTCGCGCTGCTGGCCGAACGCGAAGGCGCCAGCGGCGTCGAGATCGTCCAGCCGCGCGTGGGTCTGTATCGCTCCTGGACCGCCAGCATGGACGAAGGCTGGACGCGCTGGGTACTGGAGCGCTACGGCTTCGATTTCGACTCTCTATACGACGCCGACGTACGCGCCGGGCAGCTGCGTGACCGCTACGACGTGATCGTGCTGCCCGACATGCGGCCGCAGTCGATCGCTCAGGGCCACGCCGCCGGCACCATGCCGGCCCGTTACGTGGGCGGCATAGGCGAAGCCGGCGTGCGCGCGCTGGCCGAGTTCGTGCGTCAGGGTGGCACGCTGGTGTGTCTCAACGGCAGTGCTGCTTTCGCCATCGAAGAATTCGATCTCGAGGTGGAGAATGTCGCCGCCGGGCTGGAGCGGGAGGAGTTCTTCGCCGGGATCTCGATTCTGAATGTCGAGACGGCAGCGCACCCGGTCATGGCGGGTATGCCGGAACACGCCGCGATCACCTCGTCGCGAAGCCCGGTTTGGCGCCTGCCCGAAGAATCCGACGCAAGCATTCTGATGCGCTATGCCGACAACGGCACGCCGCTGCTCTCCGGGTACCTGCTCGGCGAGGAGCATCTGTACGGTAACGCGGCGGCGCTGTCGGTGCCCCATGGCGACGGCCGGGTAATCATGTTCGGGTTCCGGCCGCAGTGGCGCGGGCAGCCGTTCGGCACCTTCAGGGTGCTGTTCAATGCCTTGTTGGTGGGGGACAGGGATGCGCAGGAACGTGACGAGTCGTAGCGCCGGCCTTGCCTCACGCGGTTCAATGGCAGCATGACCACGACGAATGAAGTCACCAAGGCACTGCGCGTCTGGGGCTGGGACGACGCCAGACAGCTCCAGTACGACGAATCCGGTAGTGAAATGCCGCCGGCCCGGGTCGTGGCTCAGCACCGTGGCGAATACGTGCTGCGTGCACCCTGGGGCCGGGCGATCGGAGTTGCCCCTGGCCGCATGCAGTACCGGGCGTCGCGTGGCCGTGAAATGCCCGCCGTGGGCGATTGGGTTCTGGTAGAGCCGGCGAACGACGGGCCCGCCACCATTCGCGAGATCCTGCCGCGGCGCAGCGAGTTCGTGCGACGCAAGGCAGGCACCGAAGACGGTGAGCAGGTTGTCGCCGCCAACGTCAACACCGCGTTCCTGATGACCTCACTTGATCTGGATCTCAATCCGCGGCGGCTGGAGCGGTACCTGGTCGCGGCCTGGGACAGCGGCGCTACTCCCGTGGTGGTACTGACCAAGAGCGATCTGGTGGCCGATGCCGAAGCCATCGTTGAACGCATCAAAGTGGTTGCTGCCGGGGCCGATGTGGTCGCCGTAAGCAGCGCTGACGGCTCCGGCCTGGATCAGCTCCGGCGATATCTCGAGCCGGGGAGCACGGTCGCGCTGCTGGGGTCATCCGGCGTCGGTAAGTCGACACTGGTCAACACACTCGCCGGCGAGGACCTGCTGCTGACGCAAGCGGTTCGTGAGATCGATAACAAAGGACGCCACACCACCACGCATCGGGAGATCTTCCTGCTGCATGATGGGGCGCTCGTGCTCGACACCCCCGGGATGCGCGAGCTCGGTCTGGTGGAGGCTGATGACGGCATCGAGGAGACGTTCGATGACGTTGCGGCGATCGTCGAGCGTTGTCGGTTTAGCGATTGTCGGCACCAGAGCGAACCCGGCTGCGCCGTGCGCGAGGCGCTCCGCGAGGGAGCGCTCACGTCGGAACGGTGGGACAGCTACGCCAAGTTACAGAAAGAAGCCGCCTACGAGGTGCGCCGACGAGATGTTGGCGCCGTGCAGGCCGAGAAAAAGAAATGGAAACAGATTCACAAGGACTATCGAAAAATGCCGAAGAAAGGGCGATGAGAGCGAAGCGGCAGAGTTTGCCCATGGTGGCTGGACTGCTGGTGGCGGGGGCGTTGGCCGCGGTCACCCCCACGGTTGCCGCACAGGAGGCGGCGAGCCTTGATCCCAGGCTCGAGGCGGTGATCGGCTTCTACACCGGGACGACCGGCCAGGTGGACGATGCGCGGGCGCACGAACTGCTGCTCGAGGCGGCTGGCGACGGCGATGCCTTGTCGCAGATGTGGCTGGCGCGATGCTATTCACGCGGCCGCATGCTGTTCGAGCGAGATCAGGCCCGCGCGCGCGAGCTGGCTGCCGAAGTGATCGACGAGGTGCGGGCGCTTGCCGAGCAAGACTCCGGCGCGGCGGCTTTTCTCATGGGCACTGCACACGCGGAGGCGCTCGGAGTTGAAGAGGATCTCGGGCGGGCGATTCACTGGTACTTCCGCGCCGCGGGGCTGGGCGATGTGCTCGCCCAGCACAATCTCGGCAATGCCTATCGGCGTGGCAACGGCGTGATTCAGGACGCGGTCATGGCAGCCTATTGGTACCGCCAGTCGGCCCGTCAAGGGGACGCGCTCACAGCCTTCTGGCTCGGGCAGATGTACGAGCGTGGTGAGGGCGTGACCCAAAGCCGGGAGGAGGCGCTGCGTTGGTACCGCGAGGGCGCCAGCCGAGGCAACACGCGAGCCATTGACGCCCTGGCGGAACTGGAGGGTCAGTAGCCACGACAACGGCCGTACTGGCGCCGAGATGCGCGTCTGAGTACCGTGTTGAGCACCGACAACTCATCCCCGCCTATTGCCGCACTCGTTTTCGACACTCATGCCTGCGATGGGCCTGTGAACGCCGCCGCGCGTTCAACCTGTCTGCCATTGACTGGAGTTTGGATATGACTTTGCGATCAAAGTGGGGTGCTGCGCTCGGCGCACTGGCCCTGATAGTTGCCGTAGCGAGCCCTCTGAGCGCCATCGCTCAGGAGTCTATTCTCGACGACCCCGCGCGGCCCGAGGGCGAGCGCGAACGCGATGCCGGCAGCAAGCCGCTCGACGTGTACTCCTTCTGGGGTATCGAGTCCGGGATGACCGTGCTCGACCTCATGCCGGGTCGTGGATACAACACGTACATTCTGACGAACCTCGTCGGCGAGTCCGGGAAGGTCTTCACGGGCCCTGACCGCCAGGGTCGTGATGGCAACATGATTCTCGCCCCGCGCCTGGAAGCGAGTCCGCTGAGCAACGTAGAACTCGTTGCCGATGGCGCAGCCGGCGTCGCAGCGGAGAGCCTCGACGTGATCGTCACGGTACGCAACATGCACGATGTGATCGATGACGCCCCCGAGCTGCTCGCCGCCTGCATGGCCGCATTGAAGCCTGGCGGCATCCTCGGTGTGGTCGACGCGCGCACCAACCTGGAGGGTTTCGACAGCAGCACCCACCGCATCAACCAGAAGATGATGGTCGAGATGATCACCGGCGCCGGATTCGTGCTGATGGAGTCGTCCGAGATGCTTGCCAACCCCGACGACGACTTCTCCAAGTGGGAAGGCATGGGCAACCGGGTGGAGACCGATCGGATGGTGCTGAAGTTCCAGAAGGAGAGCTAAGAGTCCCCAATTCTCGACAGATCAGGCCCGGGCTCGGTCGATGATGGCCGTCCCGGGCCTTTCCGCGTGCTGGCCAGGATTCAGCTGCGAAGGAGTGACGGCCGTCGCCCAGCGAAGGGCTGCGGTAGAGTTTGAGTCTCCCCCCAAGCCCTGAAGGGTTGCCTATGACCGACCCGCTCAAGCCATACAAGCCAGACCATCACGTTCGCATCGTCACAGCAGCATCGCTGTTCGATGGCCACGATGCCGCCATCAACATCATGCGGCGGATTCTGCAGGCGTCGGGTGCGGAGGTTATCCATCTAGGCCACAATCGTTCGGTGGCCGAGGTCGTCGACTGCGCCATTCAAGAAGATGCGCAGGCGATTGCGATGACCTCGTATCAGGGCGGCCACGTCGAGTACCTCAAGTACATGCTCGACCTGCTGCGTGAGCGTGGCGCCGAACGCATCAAGATCTTCGCGGGCGGCGGCGGCACCATCCTCCCGGCAGAGGTGGAAGAACTGCACGAGTACGGCATTGCCCGCGTGTACTCGCCCGATGATGGCCGCGAGCTGGGGCTCCAGGGGATGATCAACGACCTGCTTCGTCAGGCCGACTTCGCCACCGTCGGTCCGTCGCTGAACGGACACCTGGCGGCCCTGCCCGAGAAGCGGCCGCGGATCATCGCGCAGGCCATTTCCATGGCGGAGAACTATCCCGAGGCGGAGGCCGAACTCGCGACGGCACTCGCCGCATTGACCAAGGATCACGAGGTCCCCGTGCTCGGCATCACGGGTCCCGGCGGGGCCGGCAAGTCATCGCTGGTTGATGAACTCGTGCGGCGTTTTTTGCTCGATTTTCAAGACAAGAGCGTGGCCGTGATTTCGGTCGATCCGTCCAAGCGCAAGACTGGCGGAGCCTTGCTCGGCGATCGCATCCGCATGAACGCCATCGACTCCGAGCGCGTGTACATGCGCTCGCTGGCGACACGTCAGTCCAATCTGGCGCTGTCCAAGCACGTGCGCCAGGCACTCGATATTTGCAAGGCGGCGCAGTTCGATCTGATCATCCTCGAGACCTCCGGGATCGGGCAGTCGGATACCGAGATCGTCGATCACTCGGATGTTGCCCTGTACGTGATGACCGCCGAGTACGGTGCGGCCACGCAGCTCGAGAAGATCGACATGTTGGACTTCGCCGACATGATCGCGATCAACAAGTTCGATAAGCGCGGCTCGCTGGATGCGCTGCGCGATGTGCGCAAGCAGTTCAAACGAAACCACCAGTTGTTTGAGGCGGGCGACGACGAGGTGCCGGTGTACGGCACCATCGCGTCGCAGTTCAACGACCCCGGCACCAATCAGATCTATACGGCCGTCCTCAAGATGGTGGCGGAAAAGACCGGCGCACCGCTCGATCCCGATCTTGAACTGGCCACCGGAGACAGCTCGAAGGCTCAGGTGATTCCCGCCGATCGGACGCGCTACCTGGCCGAGATCGCCGACAACAGCGCGCGCTATGACAAGTTCGTCGCCCAGCAGTCGTCGATCGCGAGCAGCATGTACCAGCTTCGTGGCGCCATCGAGGAGACCAAGAAACCGGCCGAGGGGCGTCGTCGCGGCGACCTAGAGTCCGCGATCGCCATGGGCGAGCGAGCCGAGATGTCCGACGAGCAGGGCGACATGGTGCGCGAGCTGATCGATCTGTACAACGCGCGCGAGGAGCAGCTGGATCCCGAAGCCCGCCGCCTACTGCGTGCCTGGCCAGCGACCGTCGAACGTTATCGAGCCGACGTGTATCGCTACACGGTGCGTGACCGCGAGATCGAACGCAGCATGTTCACCGAGTCGCTTTCGCGTCTGCGGATTCCTAAGATCTCGTTGCCTCGCTACCGCGACTGGGGCGACATTCTGCGCTGGCTGCTCACCGAGAACCTGCCCGGCGAGTTTCCCTACGCCGCGGGCGTATTCCCGTTGAAGCGTACCGGCGAAGAGGACCCGACCCGGATGTTCGCCGGCGAGGGCGGTCCCGAACGCACCAACCGGCGCTTCCATTACGTTTCGGCGGGCATGCCCGCGAAACGCCTGTCGACCGCGTTCGACTCCGTGACACTGTATGGCGAAGATCCCGATCGGCGACCGGACATCTACGGCAAGGTCGGTAATTCGGGCGTTTCCGTAGCCACGCTCGACGATGCCAAAAAGCTGTACTCCGGCTTCAATTTGGCCGACCCGGCGACCTCCGTGTCGATGACCATCAACGGTCCGGCACCGATGGTCCTGGCCTTCTTTCTCAATGCCGCGATTGACCAGCAGTGCGAGCTCCACATCCAGCGCGAAGGCCTCGAGGACGAGGTGGAGAAGAAGATCGCAGCGCATTATGCCGATCTGGGCGTGGAACGTCCGGCGTACCAAGGCGAGCTGCCCGAGGGCAATGACGGCTTGGGGCTAAGGCTTCTCGGCGTAACCGGAGATCAGGTCCTCGAGGGCGAGGTCTACGACCGCATCCGTGCGGACACGCTCAAGGTGGTTCGCGGCACCGTCCAGGCCGACATTCTCAAGGAAGACCAGGCGCAGAACACCTGCATCTTCTCTACCGAGTTCGCGCTGCGGCTGATGGGTGACGTGCAAGAGCATTTCATCGACAACGGCGTGCGCAACTTCTACTCGGTGTCGATCTCCGGGTACCACATCGCCGAGGCGGGGGCGAACCCGATCACCCAGCTGGCGTTGACGCTCTCGAACGGGTTCACCTACGTCGAGTACTACCTGTCGCGCGGCATGCACATCGACGACTTCGCGCCCAACCTGTCGTTCTTCTTTTCCAACGGCATGGACCCCGAATACTCGGTAATGGGGCGGGTCGCACGCCGGATCTGGGCCAAAGCGATGCGCGACGTCTACGGCGGCAACAATCGCGCGCAGAAGCTCAAATACCACATCCAGACGTCGGGCCGGTCGCTGCACGCGCAGGAGATCGCCTTCAACGACATTCGCACCACGTTGCAGGCGCTGTACGCAATCTACGACAACTGCAATTCGCTCCATACCAACGCCTACGACGAGGCCATCACCACCCCGACGGAAGAGAGCGTCCGCCGCGCCCTGGCGATTCAGCTCATCATCAACAAAGAGCTGGGTCTGGCCAAGAATGAGAACCCTCTGCAGGGTGGTTTCGCGATCGAGGATCTCACCGAATTGGTCGAACAGGCGGTGTTGACCGAGTTCCGCAGTATCTCGGAACGTGGCGGCGTGCTGGGCGCCATGGAGCGCATGTATCAGCGCTCCAAGATCCAGGAGGAGTCGCTCTACTACGAGCACCGTAAGCACTCCGGCGAGTTGCCCGTGGTGGGCGTGAACACCTTCCTCGATGCCGACGGCTCCCCCACAGTTCTGCCCGCTGAGGTAATACGTTCCGACGAGCACGAGAAGGAATACGCGATTGCCTCGCGTGGGCACTTCCAGGAACGCAATGCGGCGCGCACCGACGACGCGCTGCGCGACCTGCAGCAGTCCGCCGTTGAGCGGGGTAACGTCTTCGCGGTGCTGATGGAGGCTGCCAAGGTCTGTTCGCTGGGGCAGATGACCAGCGCTCTGTATGCTGTCGGAGGGCAGTACCGGCGCAACATGTAAAGGGCGATCGGGCTGACTCCTGGAGCCCCGTGAACGACATCGCCCAGAAGAACTCGGTGCCCGAGACCGCTCCCCGGGGAAGCGTGAGCTTCCGCGCGGCGCTGGGTGCCTGGGTGACAATCGCCGCCTACAGCCTTGGCGGGCCCGCAGGCCAGATTGCGGTGATGCACCGGGTGCTGGTTGAAGAGAAGCGCTGGCTTTCCGAACGTCGGTTCCTGCACGCGCTCAACTACTGCATGCTGCTGCCGGGGCCCGAAGCGCAGCAGCTGGCGACCTACTCAGGCTGGCTGTTGCACGGCTGGCGCGGAGGGCTGACCGCGGGTCTGCTGTTCATTCTGCCCGGCTTCGCGTCGATCCTCGTGCTGAGCGTGCTGTATGTGAGGTTCATCGACTTTGCGCTGGTAGCGGCGCTGTTCTACGGTCTCAAGCCCGCCGTGATGGCGGTCGTGATCGCCGCCCTGCTACGCATCGGCAGTCGCGCCCTGCGCGGGTGGCCCGCGGTAGCCATCGCTGCGGCCGCCTTTGTGGCCATCTTCTTCTTCGCGGTGCCGTTCCCGACCATCGTGATTGCCGCCGCGGTGTCGGGGTTGCTGGCGGCCCGGGTCGGGATCGCGGCGCACGATTCCATGGACCAGGAACCGCTGGAGGCCGTGGCGCCGCCAGCCTCGCGGACGCTGACGGTTGTGGCTACCTGGTTGGCGATCTGGCTCGTTCCGCTGGGCGCGCTCATCGCCGCCCTGGGCGCCGACAGTATTTTCGTGCGGCTGGGCACCTTTTTTTCGCGGGCGGCACTGGTCACCTTCGGCGGTGCGTACGCCGTACTCGCCTACGTGGCCCAGGAAGCGGTGCTGGTGCAGGGCTGGCTGCAGCCAGGCGAGATGCTCGATGGTCTGGGCATGGCGGAGACAACTCCCGGGCCACTCATTCAGGTGGTGCAGTTTGTCGGTTTCATGGGCGCCTATCGAGATGGCGCCGGCATGGACCCGATCCTCGCCGCCGTGCTCGGGTCGATGCTGGTGACCTGGATGACCTTTGCTCCGTGCTTCCTGTTCATCTTCGCCGGTGCCCCCTATATCGAGGCACTGCGCGGCAACCGCACGCTCAGCGACGCCCTGGCAGGTATCACGGCGGCGGTGGTTGGCGTGATCCTCAACCTCGCCGTCTGGTTCGCCATCCAGACCCTCTTCGGCACGGTTCGGGACGTTGTCTGGGGGCCGTTGCGGCTGATCGTGCCCGAGCTGAGCACGCTCGACGCGGGAGCAGCGGCCATCGCGGTCGGCGCGGCAGTCGCCCTACTGCGCTTCCGGGCGAACATGCTCTACGTGCTCGGCGGCAGCGTCGCGGCCGGCGCGCTCCTCATGGCCATGCGCTGACGCACCGCTTTCTCGATGAGACGGCCAGGGCCGCTTGGGTGACGTAGAATCGCGAGTCATGAGCGACGATGACGACAAGCGCGAGGGGCAGTATCGGGCGGCCGACCTGGAAGGTCTGGAGCATCTCGACACGGCCGCCGGCGAGGCGCCGTTCGTGCGCGGGCCCTACGACACCATGTATACGCGGCGCCCCTGGACGGTCCGCCAGTACGCCGGGTTCTCCACCGCCAAGGAATCGAACGCTTTCTACCGGCGCAACCTTGCCGGTGGTCAGAGCGGACTTTCGATTGCCTTCGATTTGCCGACGCATCGTGGGTACGACTCCGACCAGCCACGTGTCGCTGGCGATGTCGGCATGGCGGGCGTGGCGATCGATTCGATTCTCGACATGCGGATTCTCTTCGACGGCATTCCGCTCGATCAGATGAGCGTCTCGATGACGATGAACGGTGCGGTGCTGCCGGTGCTGGCGCTGTACATCGTTGCGGCCGAGGAACAGGGCGTCGCGCCCGAGCAACTTCAGGGGACCATTCAGAACGACATCCTCAAGGAGTTCATGGTTCGCAATACCTACATCTACCCGCCCGCCGAGTCGATGCGTATCGTCGCCGACGTATTCCGCTACACCGCCGAGCACATGCCGCGATTCAACAGCATCTCGGTGTCCGGCTATCACATGCAGGAGGCCGGGGCGACGGCGGATCTCGAACTCGGCTACACCCTGGCCGACGGCATCGAGTCCGTGCGCGCCGGCATCGACGCTGGCCTGGATGTCGACGCGTTTGCCCCGCGCATCTCGTTCTTCTTCGGTGTCGGCATGGGGTATCACACGGAGGTGGCGAAGCTGCGTGCGGCGCGCCTGCTGTGGTGGCGCTTGATGCAGCAGTTCGAGCCGAAGGACGAAAGGTCGTCGCGACTGCGCACCCATTGCCAGACGAGCGGTTGGTCGCTTACCGCGCAGGATCCACTCAACAACGTCGTGCGCACCTGTATCGAGGCCATGGCGGCGGTGCATGGTGGCACCCAATCGCTCCACACCAACGCCTTCGACGAAGCCCTGGCGCTGCCGAGTGACGCGTCGGCGCGGGTGGCGCGCAACACGCAGTTGGTGCTGCAGCACGAGACGGGAATCTGTGACGTCGTTGATCCCTGGGGCGGTAGCTACTTCATGGAGAGCCTGACCCACGATCTGGCGGAGCGGGCGATGGCTCACATCGAAGAGGTCGAGGGGCTGGGCGGCATGACGCGCGCCATCGAGGCGGGTATCCCGAAGATGCGCATCGAGGAGGCCGCGGCCCGCACGCAGGCGCGCATCGATGCCGGACGGCAGACGATCGTGGGCGTGAACCGCTTCCAGACCGAGAACGACGACGACTTCGAGGTACTCGCGGTGGACAACGCCGAGGTGCGTCGCGACCAGGTCGCACGGATCGAGGAGCTGCGCGCCACTCGTGATGGCGAGAAGTGTGATGCGGCGTTGCGGCAGCTGGAGGGCGTCGCTCGATCAGGCGAGGGCAACCTCCTGGAGGCCAGCATCGTCGCCGCCCGGGCTGGCGCCACGGTCGGCGAAATGTCCGACGCCATGGAGCGTGTGTTTGGTCGCCATCAAGCCGCCATACGGTCGATCTCCGGGGTATACAGTGGCGAGATGGGCGACGACGAGGCGGTGCAGGCAATCCGGCAGCGAGTCGAACGCTTCGCGGACGCCGCGGGACGCCGGCCGCGCATCCTGGTAGCGAAGCTCGGCCAGGATGGCCACGATCGCGGGCAGAAGATCATCGCGACGGCGCTGTCGGACCTGGGATTCGACGTCGACATCGGCCCGCTTTTTCAGACGCCGGCGGAAGCTGCCCGGCAGGCGATCGAGAACGACGTGCACATCGTCGGCGCGAGTTCGCTGGCGGCAGGACATCTCACGCTGGTGCCCGAGCTGCGCGCGGCGCTCGATACTCACGGACGCGAGGATGTCCTCATTGTCGTCGGCGGCGTCGTGCCGCCGCAGGATCACGCGGCCGTCCGCGCGGCCGGCGCCACGGCTATCTTCGGACCCGGGACGGCGATTCCAGAAGCGGCGGCGGCCCTGCTCGAGGCGCTCGAGGCGACGGCGGAGAGTAGCTGAGTGAGCGAGCCCGCGGGTCCGGAGTCGGTAGCCGAGCGCATCATCGCGGGCAACCGCAATGCGCTCTCGCAGGCTATTACTCTCATCGAAAGCACTCGCGAGGCCGATCAGGAGCGCGCCGAAGCTCTGCTCGAGGCGCTCGCCCCGCACGCCGGCGGTAGCCATCGCGTGGGCGTCAGCGGCGTTCCCGGAGTGGGCAAGAGCACCCTCATCGACAGCCTCGGCTCCTGGCTCGTGGAGCAGGGACATCGCGTCGCCGTACTGGCTGTGGATCCATCATCGACCGTTTCCGGCGGTAGCATTCTCGGCGACAAGACGCACATGACGCGGCTGGCGAGTCTCGACGACGCCTATATCCGACCCTCGCCCTCGGCGCAGACTCTCGGTGGTGTCGGGACGCGCACGCGCGAGGGCATGCTCCTGTGCGAGGCCGCCGGCTACGACATCGTCTTGATCGAGACCGTCGGGGTAGGGCAATCCGAGACGCTGGTCGCCGAGATGGTCGACACCTTCGTGGTGCTCATGCTCGCCGGCGGTGGTGACGAGCTGCAGGGCATCAAGAAGGGCATCCTCGAACTGGCTGACATCGTTGCGGTCAACAAGGCCGACGGTGACAACGTGCCCCGCGCCCGCGAGGCGGTGACCGAATACAGCGGTGCGCTGCGTTACTCGCGCCGCGCCGGCGATGCATGGATGCCCAGAGCCATGCTCAGCAGTGGCCGCACGGGCGAGGGCCTGCCGGAGCTATGGGCGAGCATCGTCGAGCACCGGGCGGCGATCACGGCGAGTGGCGAACTGGAGCGACGCCGCCAACGCCAACGACTGAGCTGGATGTGGGGACTGGTCGAGGAGACCCTGCTCCGCGACTTCCGACGTGCCGTCGCCGCTGCGGGCCTGCTGGCCGCGGTCGAGCAGAAGGTAATCTCCGGCGACCTGACTCCGCGCAGCGCCGCGCGTGAGTTGATGTTCGGCAGCTTCGATACCCCCTGACGCGGAGTCAGCCCGTTCGAACGCGGTTCGATTCTCCCTTGACAGAAGGGCTGCTCTCGCCCAAGATCACTAGCAATGCATGTCACTAGCAAAGCTAGTAACTATCAAGGTAATCAAAATGACACGTCACGGACTCGGTGAATTCGAACAGCAGGTGCTTCTGACGATCCTCCGGCTAGGAGGAGAGGCTTATAGCGTCCCCATGGTGGTGGAGATGGAACAGCGGAGCGGACGCGATGTGTCGCAGGCGGCGGTCTACATCGCGCTGCGGCGACTAGAAGACAAGAAGCTCGTGGCATCGCGCATGGTGGGGCCGACCGCGACCGGCAACGCCAAGGAGCGGCGCTACTTCAAGGTCAACGCAGCGGGACGGGAACGACTGGAGGAGTGCAGGCGAACGATGAACCGGTTCTGGGAGGGTCTGGACACCGGGGCCGAAGAAGGCACGCGATGAGCAGCACACCGCGGGTGCCAGTCTGGGTGCGCTGGATGATGAGCAGACTTCTGGGCGAGCGCGAGGCTGCGGCGACGCTGGGCGAGCTCCAGGAGCTTCATGCCCACCGGGCATCGGTGTTCGATTCGCGCGAAGCGGATCGCCGCTTTCGTCGAGAGATGCGCCAGTATCCGTTCCGACTTCTTGCCCGCAGGGTCGTCGAGTTGGCTCGGATCGGTCCTTGGGCGTCGCTGCGCAGCCTCAAGCAGAGCGCGCGAAGCCTCGCACGCACACCCGGGCTTACCGCCGCAATCGTGCTCACCGTCGGTATTGGTATTGGCGGGTGCGCGGCCATCTTCGCGGTGGTGGATGTGCTCTTTCTCAAGGCTCTGCCGTACCCGGACGCCGATCGGTTGGTCTGGATCCACTCGGCGTCGCCTACGAGCAAGTGGGCGCTCTCGGCGGTCGACGTGCAGGCGTTGCAGGCTCAACAAACTGTCTTTGAATCGCTGGGCACCTATTCGCGCAACGCGAGCACGCTGGTCACCGACGAAGGGGCGGAGCGGCTCGTCTACATCGAGGCTGCGCCCGGTCTGTTTGCGACGCTGGGGATCGAGCTCCTGGCCGGGCGCGAGGCCCTCCCGGCCGAGGGCGAGGTGGCTGCCGACGCGACGGTCGTCGTAACCCATGATTTCGCCGCGCGCTATTTGGGAGTGACGGGAGCCGACGGCAGCTCGGCCCTCGGCCAATCGGTTCGTATCGGAGCCGTGTCGTACCAGGTGATTGGTGTCATACCGTCGTGGTTCGGCCCCCTGGCGCGCGACACGGACGTGTTCACCACCTTGCGGATGGAACCGCCGCCGCGTAAGGGGCCGTTCGGGTTCGTCACGGTCGGCCGGCTTCACGAGAATGTGAATGCGGAGGTCGCGTTGGAGGAACTCCGTGCCATCAACGCCAGGATCTTTCCGCTCTGGATCGATAGCTTCCAGGACGAGAACGTCACGTGGGGCATGCAGGATCTCGATGAGGTGCTCAACCGCGATGCGGGTCGCCTGCTGGCGATCCTGATGGGTGCGGTAGGAGGCCTTCTTCTCGTGGCCACGGCCAACGCGGCGAACCTGCTGCTGGCGCGGGTTGCCGGCCGGCGCCAGGAAATGGTCCTGCGGCAGGCCCTGGGTGCCACTCGGGTCCAGATCGCGGGACACCTGCTGGTCGAGAGCGTGATCCTCTCTCTGGGAGGAATGGCAATGGGGCTGCTCGTTGCCGTTGGCGGGCTCCGACTCCTGCCTGCGGTGGCGTCCAGCTATCTCCCGCGCCTGACGGAACTCCGCCTCGACGGCAGCGTGCTGTTGTTCACCTGCGCGCTGGGCGCGGCCTGCTGTTTGCTGTTCGGTGCCGTTCCGGCGGTGCGCGGCAGTCGGGTAGGGCGCGGGTCGGGCCGTGCGGGTGCCGGGCGTTCAATGACCAGCGGAACGCGCGAACAGCGAGCTCAGCGGCTGTTGGTAGCTACGCAACTGGCACTGGTGCTGCCGCTGCTGACGGGTGGCGCCCTGTTGTTGACAAGCTTCGCCAGGCTCCAGGACACCGATGCCGGATTCGACGTCGAGCGCCTGCTTTCGATGCGAGTCTCGTTGTCGGCCGACGCCTTTCCGGACGACAAGAGTCGGAGTCAATTCTGGGGCGTAGCGCTGGAGCGCATCGAGACCATCCCCGGCGTGGAGGCTGCCGCGGTATCGCTGGGGCGACCACCGAATGGCGGGTTCATCAACAACTTCGATCTCGAGGACAAGCCCACGCCGCCGAATCAGGCTCAGCCGACCGCGCCGTGGATCATCGCGGAGCGAGGGTACTTCGACGTTCTCGGCATCCCGCTGGTCGCGGGACGCATGTTCGAGCCAACCGACCTGGAGGACGACGCTCCTCCCGTGGTGATTGTGGACGAGGCGTGGGCCAGCAAGCACTTTCCGGGCGAGAGCGCGGTGGGGCGCCGGTTCGTGGACGGCGGCCAGATGAACGTGCCACTGACCACCGTGGTGGGTGTGGTCGGAAACGTGCCGTATGGAGGCCTCGGTGAAAGCGATGGGGGCGCCGTCTACAGCGCCGACGCACGACGACTGGGGAGCCCGTTTCTCATGCTGCGTCTGGTGGGCGATCAGGCTTCGGTGGTCACTCTGGTACGCGAACAACTGCGGCTGCTCGACCCGACGGCGCCAATCACCGACCTGGCCTCAGGAGAGCTGCTGTTGAGCGACTCGCTCACGCGGCCGCGGCACCTGTCGTTGCTGCTCGCCACCTTCGCCACGATTGCGCTGGGGCTCGCGGTGGTCGGTCTCTACGGCATCATGGCGAACTCCGTACAGCGTCGGCGTGGCGAGATCGCGATCCGGCTCGCGCTCGGAGGGTCTCCACGTGGTATCCAGCGACTGATCGTCGGGCAGGGCATGCGCATCGCTGTCGCCGGTGTCCTTGTTGGCGCCGCGCTTTCGCTCGGCGTGACAGGTCTGCTCGCCGACCTGCTGTACGAGGTCGAGCCGGCCGATCCGTTAACGCTCGTGGCCGTGGTCGCTCTCATGCTGGCGGTGGCGCTGGTTGCCTGCTTGATGCCAAGTCGCCGCGCCGTGCGAGCGGAACCGAGGACCGCGCTGAGCACGATGTAGAGAAAGTCGGAGGCTGCGGAAAACCGAATCCTAAAGCTCTGACGGGTACCGTTTTGGGGCTTCGGTCAAGGCTATTGCCGCGGCGCAAGCGGGTAGTTGCGCGCCGCTCTCGCCGAAACGCCAGAGATCCTATCTGTGACACTGAGCGTCACAGCGCCCGTACGAGGCCACCGCGGCGGTACCAGCGCTGTCACGAGGACCCGAACTGACCCGGGCTCCGGGCCAGTCTCGACAGTCACCCTCCGAACTTCAAGTAGGGATACTGCCCCGTCGCTGCCTTGAACCTCTGCCGCAACCGAGAGGTTCGGCTGGCCGGTGAACGGGTGAGCCACGACGTTGAAGATCGTGGCGACCAGTGTGACCTGTTGGCCGGGGAGAAACTCAGGGGACAGAGACGGAGCCACCGACCTCCCGTCGAACATAAACGGTCCTCGCAGCGAGTCGCTTCGAACACCGACAGGCCTCTCACTACGAACGTTGCCGGCCACAACCGGTGCGTCCGGCTCGACCACGGCGAAGGCTGCCACGCGCAGCGCCGATGCTGGCGACGCCGGAACCACGAACCGGAAGCCACGTGTCGTAAGTGCCCCGGTGGCCGACTCGCGGAGGAGGATCTTCACGTAGTGCTCCCCGATAGAACTCGACAGTAGATTCGTGTACCGCAACGGCGGAGAATCGTCACGACTCAGCTCAAGGGAACTCGCAAGAGAGATCCTGCCGCGGAAATGGTCCTCGACGAGGCGTCTTGAATTCACGACGAGGCCGAGAACCTCGAACTCGAGTGCGTCGCCGTCAGCCAGTATCGAGAGACGATGCAGCTCTTGCGCCGAGATTTCGATGGCGACAGCCAGCTTTCCGATGTGGTCGACCATGGAAACCGCGTCAACCAAGACTGCCGCGCTGAACTCGTCGACTTCGTTCCCAAATTCGATCGCCTCCGCAGTCCTCAGCAGGCTTCCGTGCAGTGACGCGCTTGCCTCTGCGGGTGCCCCGATGTGAGAACGCACCCAACTCACACGCAACTGGTGACCATCGCGAACCGCCACTTCTACACGGCCCTTCGCAGAGTCGGTGTTGCCTGGCATCGCTACTGCCAATACGTAGTGTCTTCGCGACGCCGTCTCCATCGCCGCCAGACCCTTCGAGAGATTGTGGCGAAAGTAGGTAGTCGTTCCGCCCGTCTCGTGGGCGAGCATGTTGAGAACGCCTCGATCCTCGACGCCAGTTGGCAGGACCGTGCCTTCCATCGGTCTGCCGCGATTCAGGTCGGCCTGATCTGTGCGCAGTTTGCTCCCAATGTCGGCCAGGTCGTGCACGTCGGACAGCGGAGTCACCGTGGGATTGAAACTATGAATGACGACTCCCTGGAGCCGCGCCGCGTCTACTACGTCGATCGCCTCGTCTCTGAAATCAGTATTGAGCAGCATCTGGTCGGGCAAGCCTCGGGAGAAAAAGAGGACGTGCTTACTGCCCGCGACCGCCGACAGCGCTCTCGTCATGTCCTGCAACGCCAACAAGAAATCGTACGCGGCCATCGCCACGCGAATGGCATCAAGCTCCTCGACGAACCTCGCAGTATCTTCTTGTCCCCCAATGTCGCGGAACGCCGCCAGATCGATTCCGTCCCCTGCGGACTCCACGCTCTCCGTCGCCCGATCCGTTCCGAACCCTTCGAGCCACGCCTCGGCGATGTCGTGGTTGGTGGTAAACGGAACCGCGAGTTCCAGTCCGCGTCGTGGACTGTAGATCGCGACGGCCACTCGATCCTGGGGCATCACAACTTTGGCGAAGAACTCCCTGGCCGCAGCGCGCGAATATCTCAAAGAGCGCGCGTCCATGTGAGCTAGGTCGACCAGCGCTAGGAAATTGCGGCTCTGGGAGAGGGCTGTAGCCTCGGCCAGCGGCGTTGCCGCGAACTCGGCCGGCGAATCGGCGATTTCTTCGGCCGGCTCGCCTCGCGGCATCCCGTGGTCCACTTCGATCGCAGCCAGAACGCGGCTGCGGGCACCCGCGACGAAAACCTCGAAATCGGCAACGTCGAGGTCGGGAACGAAGTGGCCGTCTGCCGTGTTTACGACCACCTCCAGTCGCAGGACGTTGACTGTCGCGGCAAACTGCGGGGCTTGGGCCGCGCCCAGACATAGGAGAGCAGTCACGACTCCAATCGGCAATGTTCCGACGCGGTGGCTCTTCATTCCGAATCCAACCTCCTCATGCATGTTCACTAGAAGAACGCGCCGCCGCGCGTTTTTTCGAACTGAGCCCAAGAAAAACTGGACGGCCTTCGAAAAATTGCCCGAGTCTGCGGTTATCCCGACGGGCGTTAACCGGGTGCCGCTCGTGGTCCTGGTGTCACCTAGTGGCGAGGTAGAGAGTATTTGGCGCGGCGAAATCACGGCCGAGCGGCTGCCTGAACTCAAGGACGCTCTCCTGGACTAGTTCACCGTGGTTGATGAAGACGGATGCCACTAGCTACCGCGGCGAGAAAGCCAGGGCTGTCATGAGCGGGGCGGGCACCGGCTTCTTCGACGGAGACGGCACCAGGCGCGTCGAACTCAGCCTCGGTGCTATAGCTCTCACGGACAAGAGTGGAAACCTCCGCGGAGCAGGTGTCACCGCCTTCGGCAAGAGTCGCACGGCGCGAGTCTTGATGACCGTTGACGGCTTCACGCCCATCGACGAGAACGGCAATGTCGTTTGGCAGGTACCGAGGCAGCGATGACACATGGGCAGTACCTCGGTCGGAGATGTTCGGTGAACCCGATACTCACTGAACGTGTGCAAAAGCCTGTGCAAGAGTTGCCGTATCGGGGCGTACGTTTTGGAGATCCAACGACTTACGTCGAGTTGCACCATGCATGGAGCATGTGCGTGTTAGCGGCCGCGTCCGGCCGGCCATGGCTCAGGCCGCAGCCGGGTCGCGCCGGCCGCCCGTTGTTGATAGAACTGCGACACACCTTGCGAGTCCGACGGCGCAGGCGAGCCCGGCTCAGCATCCATTCTCCGTAGAGGTTCACCATGGGAATTGCCCGGTCTCGTCTTCTTCCTGCCCGTATGTTCTGTATGGCGTTGATCCTGACGCTCTGTCTGCCGATGCTCGCCGCGGCGCAGGAGGCTGCGTCGCAGGCGCCCGGGCCGCAGCAGGGTCATGGCGATCGCCGCGTACACCACGCCAACCGCGAACTGGCGGCGCGCTTCACGCAGGCGCGCATGAGCGAGATGGTGTTCGACACCTATGTCCGTCCGCACTGGCTCGAGGGCTCCAACCGCTTCTGGTACTCGTGGGAAGACTCGACCGGCAAGACCTTCTGGATCGTCGACCCGGACGCGCGCACCAAGCGACTGGTCTTCGACCGGGCGGAAATGGCCCGTCAGTTGACGCTGCTGACTCGCGACCCCTACGACGCCCGTAACCTGCCGATCAGCAAGATCCGCTGGATCAACGACAACACCGCCATCCAGTTCGACGTGACCTCCTCCGAGGACGAGGTCATAGAGGAAGTCGAGGAGACCGAGGGCGACACCCAGGAAGAGAAGAAGGCGCGCCCGCGCAAGCCGAAGAAGAAGGTCTACCACCTCGAGTACGACCTCGGCACCCGACAGGTACGCGAGCTCGAAGACTTCGAAGCGCCCGCCGATCATCCCGACTGGGCCAACGTCTCGCCCGACAAGCAGTGGGTGGTGTTCTCGCGCGATTACGACCTCTACATGATGAGCTACAGCGAATATGAAGAGTGGCTCGCCAAGGAGAAGGCCAAGAAGGACGCCGGCGAGGACGACAAGGATGGCGAGGATGAGGAGGAGACCGATGTCGACGAGGACATCGAGGAGATCCGCCTCACCACCGATGGCGAGGAGTACTACACGTACGGTCGCAGTGGCCGCGGGCGGACCGACAAGGAGAAGGAAGAACAGGCCGGCAAACGTGATCCGGCGTTCGTGACCTGGGCGCAGGACTCGAGCAAGTTCGCCCTCACGCGCGACGATGTGCGCGAGGTGGGCAAGCTCTGGGTCATCAATGCGGTAGCTGAGCCCCGGCCGACGCTCGAGACCTACGCGTATCCGATGCCGGGCGAAGAGAACGTCGGTCAGACCGAACTGTGGGTCTTCGACGTCGCCGCTCAGGCGGGCCAGAAGCTCGAAATCGAAGCCTTCAAGGATCAGTCGGTCAACATCTTCACCGCCCGTCGTTTCCCGCGTCCCGACGCCGAGGAACCGATTGCGCGCGAGTGGCTCTCACCCGACTCGAATCGCCTGTACTGGGGACGCATCAGCCGCGATCTCAAACGCTATGACGTGGTCGTGACCGACCTGACCAGCGGCGATACCACGGTCCTGGTGGAGGAACGGCTCAACCCTTACGTCGAAACCCAGAGGCTCGAACTGCTCGAGACCGGCGAGATGGTCTGGTGGTCGGAGCGCGATGGCTGGGGGCACTACTACCTGCTCGGGGCCGACGGCACGGTGATTCGTCAGCTCACGCGGGGGGAGTTTTCCGGTCGTGGTGTTGCCGGTGTCGACGAGTCGACGCGGACGCTGTTCTTCACCGCCAACGGTCTGGAGGAGGACGAGGACCCGTACTACCGGCACCTCTACAAGGTGAGTCTGGACGGTGGCAACGTGACCCTGCTCAACGCCGGGGATTTCGACCACGTCGGTCGGATGAGCGAGTCCAACAGCTACTTCGTAGACGGCTACTCGCGTGTCAACACCGTGCCGGCTTCGGCGGTGATGGACGCCGACGGCGAGAAGGTGATGGATCTCGAGTCGTCGGACATGTCACTGCTCGAGAACGCCGGCTACCAGTTTCCCGAGCCTTACCAGGTGAAGTCGGCCGACAACGTCACCGACATGTACGGCGTCATCTACAAGCCGTTCGACTTTGACGAGACCAAGAAGTACCCGATCATCGCCTATGTCTATCCCGGCCCGCAGACCGAGGCGGTGGCCAAACAGTTCGTCACCCGAGCCCAGAACATTCACCTGGCCAACATGGGCTTCATCGTCATCGAGATCGGCAACCGCGGCGGCCATCCGTGGCGCTCGAAGTGGTACCACTCGTACGGCTATGGCGACTTGCGCGACTACGGCCTGGCCGACAAGAAGGCTGCTATCGAGCAGCTTGCCATGCGCTACGACTGGATCGACGACGATCGCGTCGGCATCTTCGGCCACTCGGGCGGCGGCTTCATGTCCACCGCGGCGATGCTGGTCTACCCGGACTTCTTCAAGGTCGCCGTGTCCTCGTCGGGCAACCACGAGAACCAGATCTACAACCGCTGGTGGAGCGAAAAGCACCACGGCGTGAAGGAAGTTACCGACGACGAGGGCAATGTCACCTTCGAGTACGACATCGAGAAGAACTCGCAGCTGGCCGCCAATCTCAAGGGCAAGCTACTGCTGACCACCGGCGACATCGACAACAATGTCCACCCGTCGCTGACCTACCGGATGGCACATGCGCTGATGAAGGCGAACAAACGGTTCGACTTCTTCCTGTTCCCGGGCGAGCGTCACGGCTACCGCGAGAACTCCGAGTACTGGCAGTGGCTACGGGCGGATTACTTCGCCGAGCACCTGCTCGGCGACCGGGCGGGTAGCGTCGACATTTTTGAACTGAACCGCGAAGCCGCCAAGCGACGCTGAGACTCGGCAACGAAGACTCGGCCCGCGGTCGTTGGGGTTGTGCCGCCTCGTGTTGGGATGGCATCATTTGTAAATCGTGCTTACAAATGGTGACATTTCGTGATCCGACGCAACCTCGAAGAGCCGCTGCGAGCCGCGGCATCGAAGATGCCGATCGTGGCACTGACCGGGCCGAGACAATCCGGCAAGACCACTCTCTGTCGGGCGGTCTTTCCGGATGTTCCGTACGTCTCGCTGGAGCCGCTCGATACGCGGCGCTACGCGCAGGAGGACCCGCGCGGGTTCCTGGCGGAGCATCGCGACGGCGCGGTGCTCGACGAAGTGCAGCGCGTTCCGGACTTGTTGAGTTACCTGCAGGGGATCGTGGACGAGGACCCGGCGCCCGGGCGATTCATCGTCACGGGATCGCAGCACTTCGGGCTCTCGGCGGCGATCACGCAGTCGCTCGCGGGTCGGGTGGCGATGCTCGACTTGTTGCCCCTCAGCCTGGACGAGGTCATGCGCTTCGATCGCCCTCTGGATGGACTGTGGGAGGTGCTTTGGACCGGGGCGTATCCACGGATTCACGACCGTGAGCTGGACCCGGCGGCTTGGCTGGCCGACTACGTGACCACGTACGTTGAGCGCGACGTTCGGCAGGTGCTCAATGTTGCCGACCTCGAGGCGTTCGCCACCTTCGTCGAGCTTGCCGCGGCACGGACCGCAAACGAGATCCATCTGTCCGGGCTGGGCGCTGATGCGGGAGTCAGCCACAACACGGCGCGAGCCTGGTTGTCGGTCCTGGAGACGAGCTTCATTTGCCACCGAATGCGGCCCTGGGTGCGGAACGCACGCAAGCAGCGCATCAAGTCGCGCAAGCTTCACTTCCTTGATTCCGGGCTTGTATGCCAACTGCTCGGGATCACGTCTGGGCAGCAGCTGAGGCGCCATCCGCTGCGGGGCGCCATATTCGAGAGCTGGGTGGCTGCCGAGATCACCAAGTCGGTCCGGCACCGAGGCCTCCCGGCCCGGCTTTTTCACTATCGGGAAGCGAAGGGGCTCGAAGTAGACGCGCTGCTGGAGGCTGGCAACAGACTCATCGCCGTCGAGGTCAAGTCGGGGGCAACGGTGGGAAGCGACTTCCTGCGCGGGCTGGCCAGGTTCGGCGCTACGGTTGCGGCAGACCTCGAGGGTGACCGCTATGAGCCGCGGCTCATCTACGGTGGTGACGACAGCCAGTCACGGTCCGCGGCGGAGATCATCTCGTGGCGGCGAATCCACGAGTACGAGTGGTAACGCGGCGGGTGCCTAGCCCTCTTTGGGCCAGTCGGTCTCGCCGGAGAACTCGAAGCTGCCAATCGTGAGTTGCCCGCCGCCCACCATGCCCGTGGCGGGGGCGGCGCACTCGCCGGCGCCGGCTACGCGATACGCCTTGGTGGCACCGTCATCCTCGATCAGCTCATGCTCGGTCACGGTGACGGTGCAGGCAGCCCGGAACATGTCATCGCCCACAGCATCGCCGGCGACGGCGACATCCACGGGAAGATCCGTGCCCGTGGCGCCTTCGGCCATCTGCTTGATGGTGAAGTTCAGGCTGAGCGTCGCGCCATCGACGGTGCGGGCGAAGTTCACGCCCACACCCCATCGCGATCCGGCGCCGGTGCACAGAGTTCCGGCGTTGTCCCAGTCGACATCGAAGTCGTGCGCACCGGCGATCGTCATGCGAACGAAGCCGCTGCCGTCGTCCATGCACGAAGGCTGTGCGGCGAGGGCGTGACTGCTGGAGGGCGACGGCGACAACACCAGGAACGCAGCGACTGCGAGAGTGAGGGCGGCGGACACGACGCGGGGGATGCTCATGAGGTTCTCCTTGCCCCGAGTGCCACGAGAGCGTCGCGGAGTTTGGGGTGAGTATCGAACAGCGGCACGAAGTCGGACTCGTGACGACCGCCCTTGGCGAGGATCACGGCGGCTAGTTTGCGGCGATCGCGCTTCGGCCAGGAAGCGGCGTCGACGGCGCAGACGATCGGGCTCCAACGGGTCCACCACAGACGCTGCGCGGGCGATAGGTCGCGTCGATCGACAGCGAGGGTGTCGGCGGCGTGGGCCGCGCATTCGCGCAAGGCGCGCTCACGGTCGGCGCCGTAGTTCTCGGCCATCCAATGCGAGACGGCGAGGCCGATCTCTCCGAGCGCAATCTCGCCGATGACGTCGTTGCGTGGTGTGCCGAGTTGGAAGTAGAGGTTCTCGGAGGCCAGCTCCTCCAGGGTGTCGAGCGCCGTGCGATGCGTCGGATCGACCTTCATGGCGCGCCGTTCCTCACGGACGAGCCGCTTCACATAGGAGCTGCGCGGGCGGAATCCGAGCTTGTAGTAGAACCACCAGGCGCCCGAGGCGAGCCCTTCGGCATTGCCGTAGCCCAGCTGATAGGGGTCGATGCTGAAGGTGTCGCAGCCGAAGACAGCCTTCCCCATGGACAGCACGCGACCGAACACGCGCGCGGCTTCTGCGCCGCGGAAGGTCTCGAACACGTTGTATGCGATGGCGGCCGAACCGAACAGCGCGCTCACCAGCACGTAGCCAATCGGCACGCCGTTCTTGATGGTCAGCGCCGCATAGCTGCTCTCGAGCATGAGGCGGCGCTGCGGTTTCAGGCCGAGCAGGCCGAACGCGAGGCCGTCACCGCAGTCGACCCAGCGTGCGTCGCTCGCGTCGGCATGGGCGAAGCCGTCGAGATCGCGGGCGCGGGTAACCATGGCACGGCGGCCCAGGTCGACCAGACGCTCGCCGCGGGCTCGGCTCAGCGGTTGAATCGAGACCGGCGGGCGCAGGATGTCCTCGCGCAGCTTCGGACGCGAGCGCTGCAGCGCACCGTCCTGGAAACTGACGTCGGCGACCGGGAAGACGTCGTTGCCGCGCGCCGGCGTACCAGGATGAGCATCCAGGCGCAGCGGCACGTCGAGCAGGTCGTAGGTTCTCTCGCGGGTGAACTCGTCGCCCGCGAGCTTCCCGATACGGTGTGTCAGGAAGGCGGCGTCGCCACTGTCACCGCGCAGCTCCTCGATCCACTCACGGTCCGTGCGGTCGACCTCGTCCAACGCCAGCGTTTCCGTGTAGGGCAGGGTATGCGGCAGCAAGTCGAGGAGACGGGCGCGGTTGTCCCAGTCTTCCCAGGTGATGCTCAGCTGTTGCGGCCAGTGCCGGCTCAGCCAACAGGCCGTGGGCCAGAAGAAGCGGTAGTTGATCGCGGTGCCCGCGATTCCGGAGTCCTCCAACGAGTGGCGGAAGCGCTGCAGGTCGCTGCGTTCCGCGAATCCTGCCAGGGCAGCTTCGACGGTGCGGAGAAGCTCCGCGTCATCGGGGTACGCACGCAGGAAACAAAGCACCTCGTGAAGGCGCAGCAGCGCGTCGCTGGTGGCCAACGGGGCCGTGGCCATCCGGGCGACGAGCTTCTGCTTGGCGCGACCGGAGGAGGCCCCGTAGGTCGTGGCCAGGTCCTCGAGCCGCATCAGAGTTTGCCGTGCGGATCCAGTCAAGATGATGTCCAGTCGGACGCGTGCCCGCCCACAGAACGCCGCGGTCTGTGCCGGCCAAGCTGATGAGTGCCTGCGCCCTCTATTGGTCCGTCGAGGCGCTTTCGACGCTGCGCTGGCCGCGTACCGCATACCAGGCGATCGTGCCAAAGGTCGCGATCGGCACCGCCAGCAGGAAGAGAATGCCGCTTCGCAGCGCTGCGATTAGTGGACCAGCCTCGCCGTCGGATAGCGCCCGGCGGCACATGGCGCATTGCGCCTCCGCCGACTCGGGCCACGCGGCCGCGACACCGATAGCGAAGCCGAGCCCTACGACAATGCAGGCGCTACGACGAAGTCTCATCGAACGAAGATACCCTGCGCCATTTCATAGATGCGGTGGGCGTCGACCACGCTGAGGCCGTACAGCAGCACTCCGAAGCCGAGCGCGCAGACCACAACGGTGACTACGAGATCCATGCTCTCCTTGGCCAGATGCATGAAGATGCCGCCAATCAGGGTGGCCTTGGTCATCATTGCCAGGAGCATCACGACGACGAACAGGCCGCGTGGCATCGCCAGCGTGTCGAGGAAGAACATGATCGCGGTGAGCACCAGGAGAACCACCCAGGTGCGCCAGTAGATGCCGAGGTTGGCAGTCTTGGTTTCTGACATGGTCGGCTCCTAGATGAGATAGAAGAGCGTGAAGATGAACACCCAGACGAGATCGACGAAATGCCAGTACAGACCGGCCATCTCGACATTCTCGGGAGTGGTGATGCCCTTCGAAGTGCGTATCGCGGTGGCCGCGTTGACCAGCACACCGATGAGCACATGGGTGCCGTGGAACCCCGTGATCACGAAGAAGTACGACCCGAACAGAGCGGCGCCCCAAGGGTTCTCCCAGGGACGTCCCCCAGCGCCGATCAGGTGCGTCCACTCGTAGGCCTGCAGCCCGAGGAAGACGAGGCCGCCGATCACCGTCATCCACACGAAGCGGGCGGTCTTGGCACGATCCGAAGACGCCGTGGCGACGGCCGCCGCCATGGTGGCGCTGCTGCTGATGAGCACGAAGGTCATCAGGCCGATCAGCCCGAGGTTGAACACCTCGCCGGCTACCGGCCAATCCGAGGACATCGAGCGGGCGTAGCCGTAGCCTGTGAGGAAGCCGGCGAACAGCAGTGCGTCGCCGACGATGAAGACCCACATCATCACCTTCTTCCAGCCAGCCGCGAATGGGCACGTTCCGCCCATCCATCGGCTTTCGGCGTAGGTCGTCGTCGTCACCGTCACCTCCGAGAGTTCTTCACGCGAACAGCGTGAGCATGATGATCAAATAGACCCACAAGGCCGCCAGGAAGTGCCACAGCATGGCGCCAACCGACATGGGCAAGAAGGCTCGTCGCTCCGATACCGGATCGTTGGCCGAAACGCGCATCACGCGCGCTCCCGCGACCCCGAGCAACGCCAGCCCCGCCAGCAGATGCACGGCGTGCAGGCCCGTGAGAATGAAGAAGAACGACGAGTGCGGCGTCGAGGGCACACTGATGCCGGCCGCCCAGAGCCATTCCCATGCGGCCAGCTGGCCGCCAAAGAAGAGCATCGCGAGTACCAGCGTGGTGCCGAGCCAAATGCCGGCCCGGCGCCAGTCGCCCGCCTTGCCCGCTCGTCGGGCCAGTTCGAGGCTGATGCTGCTGATCACGATAACCAGCGTGTTCAGCCACAGAAACGATGGCAGCTGGATCGCCTGCCAGTCCTGCGAGGTGGAGCCGCGCACGATGTAGGCGCTGCTGAAAGCGCCAAACAACATGGTGACCGTGCCCAGGAAGATCCCCATCCCGAGATGGAGCTGGAAGTCGCGTTGCGCGACATCCGGACCCAATTGGCTGGTGGCGGCGTGGTTCATGGCGTTTATGCGGTCACCGGCACGTTACCGCCGTCGACCTGTTGGCCGGCGAAGTCATTCTCGCCGCCATCGGGGCTGTACTCGTACGGCCAACGATGCACGACGGGCGGCGTTGCGAAATTGCCATGCGGCGGTGGCGACGGCAGGCTCCACTCGAGCGTGGTGGCGCGCCACGGGTTGGTGTCAGTCACCTTGCCGCGGAACATGCTCCACACGAAGTTGAAGATGAACATGGCCTGAGCCGCTCCAACGACCATTGCGGCGATCGAGATGAACTCGTTCGACGTTGCCGTCTGCTCCAGGTACTCGTAGCTGCCGAACGCGTAGTAGCGGCGAGGCGCGCCCTGCAGACCGACGAAATGCTGGGTCAGGAAGATGAGGTAGTAGCCGATGGTCGTGATCCAGAAATGCACCCGTCCCAACGTCTCGTTCATCAACCGGCCGAACATCTTCGGGAACCAGAAGTAGATCGCGGCGAAGGTGCCGAACACGGTCACGCCGCCGATCATCAGGTGGAAGTGTCCGACCACGAAGTACGTGTCGTGAAGCTGAATGTCCGCCGTGGCGTTACCGAGGAACAGTCCGCCGAAGCCGCCGGTGCCGAACATGCTGATCAGGCCCAGGGCGAACAGCCCTGGTGTTGCCATCTTCAGGCGTCCTCCCCAGAGGCTGCCCAGCATGCACACGCCGACGACGGCCATCGGAATGGTGATCAGCAGGGTCGAGAGCGAGAAGTACTCGCCGCTGAACGGGCTCATGCCCGAGACGAACATGTGGTGGCCCCACACGATCATGCCGAGGAAGCCGGACAGAATCAGCGACCAGACAGCGATTCGATACCCGAAGATCGGCTTGCGGGTAAACGCGGCCAGGATGTCGAAGTTGATTCCCAGCGCGGGGAGAATCAGGACGTACACCTCGGGGTGCCCGAGGAACCAGAACAGGTGCTGCCACAGCAGCGGCGAGCCGCCGCCAACCTCCACTAGGTTGCCGCCGATGATAAGGCCGGCGGGCAGAAAGAAGGCCGTGCCGGCGTGGCGATCGAACAGCAGCATGATCGCCCCGGCGGTGAGCGCCGGGAAGGCCAGCAGTCCCATCACGGAAGCGATGAAGAACGACCACACCGTCATCGGCATGCGCATCATGCTCATGCCCTTGGCGCGCATCGAGAACACGGTGGCGACAACGTTGAGGCTGGTCATGGTGAACGAGACGATGAACAGGGCCATCGACAGGAGCCAGACCGACTGACCGAGACCTGAGCCCGGTACCGCGCCGGGCAGTGCCGACAGAGGCGGGTACGCCGTCCAGCCGGCCGCGGCCGCGCCGCCCTCCACGAAGAAGGCCATGATCATTACCAGGGCGCTGACCAGTCCGATCCAGTAGGAGAGCATGTTCAGGAGCGGGAACGCCATGTCCTTGGCGCCTACCTGCAGCGGCACGAGATAGTTGCCGAAGCCCGATACCAGCACGTACGAGATGAAGAAGAACGCCATGATCGTGCCGTGCATGGTGACCGCCGCAAGATAAAACTCGGGCGCCATGACGCCGCTCTGGTAGGCGTTCGGCATCAACGTTTCGAGGATCGGCCACATCACGGTGGGCCAGCCCAACTGCAAACGAATCAGCAGCGACAGCAGGCCGCCGACGATCGCCATGGCGAAGCCGGTGACGATGTACTGGATGCCGATGATCTTGTGATCGAGGCTGAAGATGTACTTACGAAGAAAGCTCTGGGGTTCTGACATCGATGACCTCAGTTACCAGCCTGCTCATCGAGCCAGGTTTCGTACTCTGTTTGAGAGACGACGTTGAGGAAGCCTTGCATGCGGTAGTGGCCGAGCCCGCACAGCTCGGTGCACGGGATCTCGAACCTGCCCTCGCGGGTGGGCACGAACCAGACCGGGATGGTCATGCCGGGCACCGCATCCTGCTTTACGCGGTGGTGGGGCAGGAAGAAGCTGTGAATCACGTCGATCGATCTCAGGGTGATCTTCACCGGGCGATCCACCGGCACGGTCAACTGGTTGATCGAGACGAAGTCGTCGGCCGCGGCGGGATCGTTGCTGTCGAGTCCCACCGGGTTGGTCGGCGTGATCAAAGCCACGTCCGTGCGTCCGAACACGCCGTCGCCGCCGGGGTAGTGGTTGTTCCAGGCGAACTGCTGCCCGGTGACCACAACGTCCACCGCATCGGCCGGGATCTCGCCGAAATACTCGCCGAAGACCGGCAGCCCGATGGCGAGAACGCCGCCTTCGGCCGCCAGCGCCATGACCAGCCCAAGCGTGATCGCCACCCGGCGTTCCGCCTTCGACGATGCCAGGCGGGCGACCACGGAGTTGCGGCGGCTGCCCTGCCAGATGAAGAGAGCGAGCACGAGATGTCCAATCAGGAACATCGCGCCGGTGACCGCGAGCAAGAACATGATCATCGCGTCGATGCCCACGCCGTGGCGCGATGCGACCTCGGGGAACCAGTTGCGCGCCCCGTAGATCGCGAAGCCGACGGAGAGGCCGACGAAAAGAAGCGCGACCAACAAGCCTTCGAGCTTGGGCGCAGATGTACTGTCTGCCATGGACCCACCTTGGACGGTCGGAGGGAGCGCGAACTCGGAAAAGCGAGAACCCGCCGGACTTTTTTTGAGTTAAGGCGACCGTATTAAAGCAGTTTTGAGCCAAGGTTCAAGCAGATGAGGGAAACCGCCGCCCGGTTTAGCGCCAAGTTACGCCTGACTGATACATTTCGATGGCCGCTGCTGGAGCAGTGCAGACCCGAATCACGGAGCTCATGATGCTGATCAGAAAACGACGTGGATGGGAGATACCCGAGCGCGAGGTCACGCCCGAGTCCGTCTATTTGAACCGCCGCGAGGTGCTGCGTGGCCTCGGCATCGCGGGAATCGGCCTCGGTGGCGCCTACTCGGCCTCGGCCGCCCTGGCTGGCAACCTGGGTCAGCAGCCGCCCATCCAGCCCTTTCCGGCGTCGGTCGTCTATCCGTCCGGGCCTGCCGGGGACCTGTATCCCGTAGCGAACAAGAACGCGCGGCTGACGCTGGAGGATGCCGGCCGTCCGCTGACGCCGCCCGAGTACGCGCACGCCTACAACAACTACTACGAGTTCTTCGTTCCCAAGCAAGGGGTCTGGGAGAACGTCGACAAGTTCGAAACCGAGCCGTGGACCATCGAGGTCACCGGCATGGTCAACAAGCCGGGCAAGTACGACCTCGAGGAGGTACTGCGCAAGATGCCGATGGAAGAGCGGGTTTGCCGCTTCCGTTGCGTCGAGCGCTGGTCCTCGGTCATGCCGTGGACGGGCTTCCCGTTTGCCGCCTTCTTGGATCTCGTGGAGCCGCAGGTGAAGGCCGAGTACGTGGCGATGACCACGGTCAATCGCCCCGACCAGATGCCGGGCATTCCCAAGCAGGAGTGGTACCCCTGGCCCTATTTCGAGGGATTGACGATGGCCGAGGCGCGCAACGAGCTGGCGTTTCTGGTTACCGGCGCGTTTGGCAAGCCCGCTCCCAAGCAGCACGGGGCGCCGATTCGTCTGATCACGCCATGGAAGTTCGGCTTCAAGCAGCTCAAGTCGATCGTCAAGTTCGATTTCACCGACAAGAAGCCAGGGACCTTCTGGACCAAGCTGCAGCCAGCCGAGTATGGCTTCTGGGCCAACATCAACCCGGAGATACCGCACCCTCGTTGGCCGCAGTCGCATGAGTGGCTGATCAACACCGGCGACGTCTACCCGACCGAGATCTACAACGGGTACGGCGACTGGGTAGCCGAAATGTACGAACCACTCCGGCAGAAGGAAGGGGCCTGGTTATACCGCTGACCGACGCAGAACTGCTCGATCTCGTTCAGCGCGAGAGCCCCGGTGCGTTCGACGCCTTCGTGGAACGGTACGGCAAGCGGATCCTGCACTTCGGCCTGCGCATGTGTCGGCACAACGAGGACGCCGAGGACGTGCTGCAGGAGACCCTGCTCAAGGCGTACTGCGGTTTGAAGGATGTGCGCGACCCCGGCGCCGTGCGCACCTGGCTGTTTCGGGTCGCCTCCAACGCCTGTCTGATGAAACGGCGCAAGGCGAAGAGGACGCGCGAGATCGCATTGGAGGATCTTCGGCCTCCGGGCTGGCGGGAGGGCGCGATGGCCGAGGTCGCCGATCGGTCGGTGCTGCCGCAGGCTGAAGCGGAACGTGCTCAGCTGCGTGGGGCGCTCGAGAGGGCGCTCTCGGAGCTTCCCACCGACTACCGCATCGTAGTGCTCCTACGGGATGTGGAAGGACTCAGCACGCAAGAGACCGCGCGAGCGCTCGACCTCGGTGTTTCCGCGGTGAAGATGCGCCTGCACAGGGGCCGCATAGAGCTACGGCAGGCGCTCGCGGCGTACCAATCCTCACCCGTTGCAGACGCCGCGGCCGAGGCCAGCGCTCCCTAGCCGGGCGCGCCTAGTAGCTCACCCGGCCGATCTTCGTGTTCCAGCCGCAGAGTCCCGAGACCTTGGCGCCGAACTCGCCCGAGATCCAGACGTCGTCGGTGCTGGGGTCGGATGCCGCACCGATGTAGTCGCCCGTGCGGACCTCCGGGTCTCCGAACTCGGTCGGGCACTTGCCCTTGAACACCGCCTTGACCGCATCGAACTCATCGGCGAGCGATCGCATGGGCCCGAAACGTGTGGCGCCACCCCGCATTCCCGACAACCCCGTGCTGAGTCGTAGTTTCGCGCTGGTCATCTGAAACGTCGTGACCACGTCGCCATTGCTGGAGACGGCGATGCCGGGTACCCACAGGAACCCCCCGGGAACCCCGAAAAGGTCGGTGAAGCCCGACTTGAGGCCGTCCACGGCGAAGCGCTCCACGCGGATGCAGGCAACAACGTCCTCGCTGTCTCCGAAGCGGCACGCCGTGGTGTGCGCCAGCCACAGCTGGCCGTTGACCACCGTCACCTGCTGCATCAACCGGTGGCCGATGGTGTCGAGTTCCTTCTCGCTACCCTTCTGGGTGGCGGATGGCGGGAAGGAGTATCCGGCCCCCTCGACCATGCGCGAAGAGAGCTTCGGCTTCTTGCCCTTGCGGGAGATGGTCCACCAACCGTACTGATCGGAGAAGCCGATCGGTTGGCTAGCCACCACGTGATGATCGCCGTTGGCTCTAGCGTCGGTGTCGAGATGCTGGGCGGGCTGCAGGGTGAAGGCGACGACGCCGTCATCGTCGTCGCCGACTCGGAACGACCACACCTTGTTCTTGGTGGGGCACTTGGCGACGTTGTCGACGAGCTTCGCCTTATCCATCACCCACAGCCAGGCGCTGGAGAAACCGCCTGTTCCGAAGCCGAAGTTGTTCGTCGCGATCGTCACCCAGTCGCCGCTCACTCCCAGTCCCGGATAGTCGGCCCATGCTCCCTTCTTCTTGCTCTTGAAGGAGTACGAGCACCAGTCGTCGCCGGTAAGCGACTCGGGCGTTGAACTGCGCGACACCGAGACGAAGACCTTCGACCGCGCCGTGTCCTCGTCCTGGTCCAGCAACACGATGAAGAAGCGCTCCGAGGCCGGATCGTAGTGCACCTTGGGATCGAAGAAGTCGCCGCTCCCGAAATGCTCTTCGCCGGTCTGCACGATGACGTTCTTGCCGGACTTGTCCGAGAGCCGAATGGCCACGTTGACGGCCTGCAGGATGTGTTCCGGGCCGACCGCCAGTGCGGTATCCGGCGGCACGAAACCGCCACCTTGCCCGATGTCCAGACCGTTGAAGCTCTTGCGGACGCGTGGCGCGAGCGGCTCGATCCCCACCGTCGTCGGTCCTGCCACCTCCAGTTCGCGAGCTATCGGAGCACGGCGTCGGCCCTCCTCGGCGAGCCTGGCCATCGTGGCCTCGTCGGCGAAGATGGCGCCGGGTTCGCGAATCTCACGAACCTCCGTGGCTTCGGGCCGAGCTCCGCGATGCTGGAGCTTGTTGTCGCAGCAGGGCACGAGGTCGTCGACGCCGTCAGGGTCGGCGCCCTCGTCCTGGGGCGCCTGAGCCAACGTTGCGAGCGACCCGCTCGAGGCGAAAAGCAGCGCGGCGGACACAAAGAGAAGGGCTAGTAGTTTTCGCATGCGGCTCTCCGGCCAACTCGGATGGGGTCGAGGTGATTGCGAACGTACCATGGGCAGCCGTGCCAGCCTCGGGCGAGATGGTCCAGGCTGTGAGGGTGGCGGGAGTCGAACTCGGTCAGGGCGATCCTGCTAACGTAGCGATGACGAACGATTCTCGGCTCAAGTGTCTGAGAAGTCGACGCTTGCGCTGCCTATGGTACTAGACACGTGTAGCGCAGAGGTTTCCGCCGATGGCAAGCGGAACGCGGTCAGGCCCCGACCAGATACCAGATACGGGGCCGTCCGCACGGCGCGCTCGGCGCTTTCATGTCGAGGCGCCCTGGGCCCATCCCGCGAGTGAGGTCGAGACAGCCCTCGGCGTCGCCGTCGACCAGGGGCTTACCTGGCGCGAGGCCGCAGACAGGCTGAGCGTCGTCGGGCCGAATCAGCTCCAGGTATCCCGCCCGACCCGATGGTGGGAGATTCTCGGCCGTCAGCTGCGCAGCCTCGTGGTGGTTCTGCTCGGCGCGGCCGCCCTGGTGTCGTTCCTGTTCGGCGAGACGATCGAGGCCGGCGCCGTGGTCGCGGTCTTGGCGATCAACACCCTGCTCGGGTTCGTGGCCGAACTGCGCGCCGTGCGCTCGATGGAGTCGCTGCGTCAGCTCGGTCGCAGCATGACCCGCGTTCGACGTGACGGTAGCGAGAGCATGCTTTCCGACGAGGAGCTCGTCCCCGGCGACATCGTGTTGCTGGAGGGAGGCGATCGCATCGCCGCGGATCTGCGCGTGCTGGACAGCGCGCAACTCCAGGTCGACGAGTCGATCCTCACGGGCGAGTCGCTACCCGTGGACAAGGAGGCGGCGGCGATTTCGCCGCAGGCAGAACTGCACGCGCGCACCAGCATGTTGCACCGGGGCACGACGGTGACCCACGGCAACGTCGCCGCGGTGGTCGTGGGCACGGGAATGCGCACCGAACTGGGCCGCATCGCCGCGCTGGTGGAGTCCGCCGAGGAAGAGGTGACGCCGCTGGAGGAACGCCTTGACGAGCTGGGGCGTCGGCTTGTCTTCGTCACGGTGGGCATCGCGGCGGTCGCCACGCTGGCCGGTATTGCCACCGGCAAGCCGCTCCTGCTGATGGTGCAGACCGGTATCGCGCTGGCGGTGGCCGCGATTCCGGAGGGCCTGCCGATCGTGGCGACGATCGCGCTGGCGCGAGGCATGTGGCGCATGGCGCGTCGCAACGCCCTGGTGAACCACCTGTCGACAGTCGAAACGCTGGGGTCTACGACGGTCATCCTGACCGACAAGACCGGCACGCTGACCGAGAACCAGCTGGCCGTCGAGACCGTCGTCACCGCCGGCGGCAGCCATGAACTTCCGGATGTCGTCGCCGCCACCGATCCGGAGCCCGTCGAGACGCTGCGGCTCGGGGCGCTGTGCAACGACGCCTCGCTAACGGAATCGGGCGAGGGCGTCGGCGATCCCCTGGAGGTGGCTCTGCTGGAGGCCGCGCGCGATGTCGGGATCGACGTGGACGACGTGCGGGCCAGCAACACACGAGTTCGCGAGGTCGCTTTCGACTCCGACACGCGCATGATGGCGACCTTCCACCGTGACGACGATGGCCTCTTTGTTGCCGTCAAAGGAGCCGCCGAAGAGGTTCTCGACCGTTGTCTCGAGCCTGGTGAGGATCTCGCCTCGGCAGGGAGCGATTCTCCGGCCGACACGCGCCTGCTGGCAGCCAACGACGCCCTCGCGGCTCGTGGCTATCGAGTCCTCGCGGTGGCGACGAAACGTGTTGCCCACGAGAACGAGGAACCCTACGAGGGACTCACCTTCGTCGGCCTCGTCGGTTTACTCGATCCACCACGCAGCGAGGTGGTGGGTGCCGTCGAGGCGTGCCGTACCGCCGGCATCGATATCGTCATGCTCACCGGCGACCAGGCACTGACCGCGGCCCACATCGCCAAGGAGGTTGGCGTCGTCGCCGATCACGATCCGGCGGTGGTGCTCGGGCGCGACATCCCGGAGCTGGAGTCGTTGCCCGACTCCGGACGCGAGAAGTACCTGCGGACGCGGATCTTCGCGCGTGTCGACCCGGCGCAGAAGCTGGATCTGGTTGCGCTCCACCAGAGTGCCGGCGGGGTCGTGGCCATGACGGGCGACGGGGTGAACGACGCCCCGGCACTCAAGAAGGCCGACATTGGCGTCGCCATGGGGCAGCGCGGCACTCAGGTGGCCCGCGATGCCGCGGACATGGTGCTGACCGACGATTCGTTCGCGTCGATCGTGGCGGCAGCCCATCAGGGGCGCGTCATCTTCGGCAACATTCGGCGCTTTGTCGTGTACCTGATGTCGTGCAACGTCAGCGAGATCCTCATCGTCTCCGGCGCCGTCGCGGCAAACGCTCCGCTGCCGCTGCTGCCACTCCAGATTCTCTTCCTCAACCTGGTGACCGACGTCTTTCCCGCCCTTGCCCTCGCGCTCGGCGAGGGCGACGCCGGCCTAATGCAGCAGCCGCCACGCGACCCCCAGGAGCCGGTTCTGAGCCGCGCGCACTGGATGCGGATCATCGGCTTCAGTCTGCTGATCAGCGCGGCCACGCTCGCCGCCATGGCCATCAGCATCAAGGTGCTGGGCTACTCCGGAAGCCGCGCAGTAACGGTCTCGTTCGCCACGCTGGCCCTGGCGCAGCTATGGCACGTCTTCAACCTCCGCGACCGCACCAGTTCGACCCTGCGCAACGACGTCGTCTCGAATCCCTGGGTGTGGGGCGCGCTCGCGCTGTGTACCGGCCTACTGGTCGCCGCGATCCACCTGCCCGGCCTGAGCCGCGTCCTCGGCACCACCGCGCCAGGCCTCGAAGGATGGGGCGTCATCCTGACGATGAGCCTGGTGCCCTGCCTCCTGGGCCAAGCGTGGATTAGCC
>JAJCXS010000093.1 GCA_029263335.1 Acidobacteriota bacterium
GCCGGTCAACCCGGATTGCACGATCTCGGGCGACCGCCTCAATATGCCGCCGCAAGAACTGGCGGCGCACATTCTGGCCGATATGCCGGCGTCCTTGAGGGCCGGGATTTGTTAGCCGCCGTGACACTCTTGGCGGTTGTCGCGATTTTGGCATGCGGCGAACTCGCCGTCTGGTGGCTGGTCGCGACCTACCGTCCGGGATTTCAATGGATTACGACGCCCGCGGATACGGGTCCGCCGATTGATCGCGAAATGGTGCGCAAACACATCGATCGTGGTTTCGATTCCGAATTGGGCTGGGTGCGCAAGCCGGGAACGACTGGCATAGAGCAAACGGAATCCGGGCCGAAAACGTTCGTTATCGATGCACAGGGGTGCCGGATAAATCCGGAGTGCGAAAACAGTCCGCCGGTTGCCGCCGTGTTCGGCGACTCCTTCGCATTTTGCCGGCTGGTCGCGGATGACGAAACCTGGCCCTACTACCTGTCCCGGGCGACGGGAACCAATGTGCTGAATTTCGGCGTCGGAAATTACGGCCTTGACCAGGCCATTCTGAGACTGGAACGCGAACTCCCCTCACTCGACTCCCAGGTCATTTTCATGGCCGTTGTTCCGGAGACGATGGCGCGGATTCACTCATACTGGAAACACTATTATGAGTATGGAAATACGCTCGCATTCAAGCCGCGGTTCCGGGCGGATGCGGAGGGCTTGCAGCACTTCCAGCCAGCGGTGACATCAGAGAACGACTACTACAACTACAAGGACCGGCTGGCGGAGATTCAGGGGCTGGACCATTTCTATGAACGCAAGTTCCTCCGCGATGTTCTCGCGTTTCCCTATTTGCCAAAACTTGTTCGCCGTATTCGCCGACATCTCCCCATATTTTGGCATTTGGCGGCCGGCTCTGTTACAGGGCAACGGGATCGCGGTTACCGGCGGGCTTTCAACGTCGTCTTGCGCCAAAACGGCGAGCTGGCCACCAGGATGTACGGTGACCCGGCAGCATGCGACCTGTTTCGGCGGCTCGCCGAAAGGTTTGCCAATCTGTGCGCCGGCGCCGGCCGTGACTGCGCGTTGATCATCCTGCCACAGCCCTATGATGTTGAGGCTCCGGGCGTCCTGACGGCGCGGCGGGACGCGTTCTTCGAGGGCCTGCAGGACATCGTGCCGGTGATCGATCTGGCCGGATGGTTCGCCGGCAATGACAAGTGGCCGGGGCTGTTCGTCTCCGGCGATCTTGGTCCGCACCTCAATGCAAAGGGTAACCGCGCCGTTGCCGAGCGGTTGCTTCAAACACTTGAGAATCTCGATTTAGATATGACCCCGGAGCGACTTGAAAGTCATGCCGCTGAGAACCGGTGCCGCGACCATGCGTAACACATACAGATCACACGGCGGCACGCACGAGTACTGGGAAGACCGTTGGGAGCGAATTCCAGCGGATGACGGAGAGTTGAATCTCAATCGGTACCCTGGGAAATTTGCCCAAGAAGCGATCCAGACCGGCGGTGATCCGATCCTGGAAGCAGGATGCGGCGCAGGCCGGGTATTGATTCACTATCACCGGCTGGGGCATCGAATTACCGGGATGGATTACGTCGAGGGGGCAATCCAGAAAATCAAGGCCCTCGAACCGGATATCGACGCTTTCGCCGGCGACATTCGCAGTTTGCCATTTGACGACGCCAGCTTTTCGGTCCTGCTTGCGTTTGGCCTCTATCACAGTCTGGAAAAAGGTATCGAGGACGCGCTGAACGAGTCGAGACGCGTGCTGCGGCCCGGCGGCGTGCTGTGCGCGAGCATGCGGGCCGACAACCTACAGAACAGGATCGTGGACTGGCTTGCATCGAGAAAGTCGCCGCCTGGCGAGACGAAAAACTTTCACAAAGCCAATTACACGAGGTCAGAGTTTGTTGCGTTGCTGCAGGACGCGGGATTTTCCGTCGAGTCCGTGCGCTACGTCGAGAACATGCCTTTCCTCTACAAATTCAAGATCTTCAGACACGCGAAACAAGCAGTTTTCGATGAGCACGCTGCCCGGTCGGAAGGCTACCGATTGTCCCCCCTCGGGAGCTTCCTGCAGAAATGCCTCTATGGCCTGTTTCCGAGTGCGTTCTGCAATATCAACGTCGCAATCGCTATCGCGAAACAGTGACATTCTCCAAGCCCACATCGTCGCGGAAACCCGAGACCAGGTATGATCAGCCGACGCCCGCCCTCCGGCAATGCGGCCCGACAACTGAGCCCGAGCGCCACTATCGTGGAGCCGAATTCAGGGAAGCCACCAATGCAGCAGCGATTTACGTAGTTTGACCCATTTACTAGATAGAATTGCGCTCTGCGCGAGATCCGAGTCGCGCACCTTCATGATTTCCCTGGCGGAGAAATTGAAGCAGCAGCACGGAAGTGTGATCCACCTCTATTGCAACAGCCCGCAGGAGGTCGATTACTACACAAAACGAAATTCCGAACAGTTGTTTGCCTCGGTCAACAACTCCAGCATCCTGTTGAAGGCCGCATTCGACACAGAACTCGATCCGGACGAAGTCATAGCCAGGGCCCGGAAATACGAAGCTCTTTCTGGCCTCACCATCAACCGCATGGCCGTGGCGCACCGTCATTTCGGGCGCGGATACGCGCTAGGGGGATTTCACCACCCAAGGTCGCGCTATTCCGAAACGGTCGACTATTTGCACATGGTTCATGCGTTCGGCATGACCCTGGAATACTGGGACCGGGAATTCGAGGAAAAGCACATCACCCTGTGCCTGAACGGGACCAGAGAGGCCTCCTATCTGTCGCAGTGCCGCGATGTCCCATACCGCGTGATGGCGTTGTCCCGGCACGAGAACTACCACTTCTGGGCTTGGAACGAGATGTACGAGAGCCCGCTGATCGAGCGAGCATTCCACGCGAGGCGCGGCGGGGACAACATTGAACTTGTCATACCGTACTTCACCCATCGCGCGTCCCGCGCCACCTTCCTGAAATCGTTCAGCCTTAAGGCGATGGTGAAAAATCTGGCCCTGCTAAGCGCGAGATATGCGTACTGGAATTTGCGCGGGTACGAAAAGGCCAAAGGCTATTACTTTGGCGAAAACGCGAAATTCTTCTTCAAGATCCGGAGCCAGTACCGGCAACTTGCGAAATTGAACCTCAAGAAGCTGGCCGATTTGTCGGGAAGCCGTTTTGTCTATTTTCCGATGCATGTCGAACCCGAAACAGCGCTCCACGGCCTGTCGCCCGAGTATTTTTACCAGCAGGCCCTAATCGCCGCCGTATCGCGCGACCTGCCGGCAGGCGTTTTTCTCGCGGTGAAGGAAGCCTATGGCGCGATTGGCCGGCGGCCGGATCACTTCTACCGTCAAATCGCCGATCTGAAGAATGTCGTGCTGCTCGACCCGTGGGAAATCGGAATTCAATGTGCCCAGTCCGCCGACGCGGTGGTGACGATCTGCGGGACTGCCGGTCTTGAAGCCTTGGCTGGCGGAAAGCCTGTGATCGCGTTCGGACGACACAATATTTACAACTTCCACCCCGCCGTTCAACTCGTCAGGGACGAAACTGAACTTCGCAACCAGCTCGAAAAGGCGCTTGGCAGTCATTTCGAACCGGAATCAATCAAGCGGGACGCAAAGAGATTGCTCCAGGCAATCGTAGAGTGCTCGTTCGACATGGGTGAGTATGACTACCTTGATCTCACCAGTTTTGAAAATGAACAGGTCAAGGCAGCGGCGGCCTCTCTGATTGAATCGCTGGACCTCAACCATGCTGACCTTGAGATAGCCGTCCAATGACGAAGCCTGCAGAAGAGATGGCCTCTGGGGCGCAGGACGAGTCCCCGCCCATGACGGTCGCCAAAGTGCGCAGTTCCTTTAACCGCACCGTCCGCAATGAACTCACCGTCACCTGGTTCGGCAGACCCCTGGCGAACCTCATCACGCCATTTTTCTACAACCGGGAGTGGACAGCAAACCAGGTGAGCGCATTGCGCATTGTCATCGCGGCGGTCGGCATCTGTCTGCTCGCCATTCCAGGCTATGCGTGGGGCATTTTCGGGGCGGTGATTTTCTACACAGTCTTTGTCCTGGATTGTGTCGATGGCAATATTGCCCGCTTGCGCAATCAGGTTTCATTCTATGGCAAGTTCATCGACGGGTTGGCTGATTTCATATTTGTCCTGGCGGCGCCGACGGCTGCAGGCATTGCGTTGTGGTTGCAAGATGCGCAATCGCCGTTCCTGATTATCGGTGCGCTATGCACGATCGTCTCAACTACAAGCCAAATGGTTCGAAGCCGGTTGAGCTTCACTCGTGAGTGGATGGTCAACCAATCGGGACCGATCGAGGAAGCGAAGATTGATCGCGCGCAAAAAGTCAGAAATGTGCAGCGCGTCGTTGCCAGCATTTATGTGAACGGGACATTTTTCGCCCCGCTCCTCCTTGTGATCCCCGACGGTGGCCGAGTCTGGTATCTGACGAGCCTCGTGTTCGTCCAGTTGATCCCGGAACTTATCTGGCTCGCGGCCATCATCTTCGAAGCCCG